>JAFAAT010000024.1 GCA_023426425.1 Bacteroidota bacterium
ACCCTAAACCACATCTGCATCCCAACTCAGAATCCCCTTTTGTTGACCCCTTTCACAACCATTTTTTACAACACTTAATCAGGGTTTTTCTCGTGTTTTTAGATGTTTTCATTTTCTTCCAGCTCCCCGTATCGCTTTCAGAGGGTCTTGTACCCATTGTACCCCTTTTTGGCAGTTATAGGTTGTATATTTTCTCTGCGAATGTCCGGCAACCCCAGGTCGATTGTTCTGCCTCGCACTAAAAAATGATGCTGCCCGATCGCCAGGACATTCCAACCGTTAAACGGCACCATTTCAAGGACTATTGCGGCAATGAAAAACGCTTAGGACCTGCGCCTTTATGACTTCGGTGTTACTTTATTTATGCTTTATTTTTAGCGCGGTGTTGGATCGGTGTGTTCCGCCCTTGGGCCGCCCTTGTTGCGCTTTTATATGGAAGTTGGATAATGCATTTTTCAGGAATTCTTTCTTCATTCAACCCCAGATCTTCCGAAAATTCTCAGTCGCACGTACCACGCATCTATTCCGGACATACTTCGAATTTCATTGCAGCCCTTCCCTGTACCTACAGCGCAATTCCCTGTGATTGTCTTCTTCAACTTCCGGTTTCCGACGAAACGATCTTGCTAAGACAGAAGGAAAAATCAAGAAGTTGGGGAAATAAATAAATTAAAAAATAGTTTCACTTTCTCCTTTCCTTTCGCTCCGTTCTATCCGTCTTTCGAGAAAATTACCGTTGTGAACCTCCTAAAATTTTCTCGTATGCAAGCATTCAAATCGCTTCAGAATCCACCGGGGCGCACATTCCTAATGTGCTGCTTTGCACTTTTATTATTCTCACAAAAATCGGCAGCCACACACGTTGCAGCAGCCGACTTGTACATGGACTATATCGGTACCGGCCCAGGACATTTAAAGTACAAAGTTACCTTAGTGCTTTACAGGGCCTGCGAATGGGATTCAATTACTACCCCACCATTCTGGATTCCAAATGCGACACTCGGCGGCACTGCCGGTGGAAATACCACCGATGGAATCACTTTTTCTTCCAGCTGCGGCCCTTCAATCACCAGAACTTTCACCCAGGAAGGTCAACGCGACACCCTCGACCAATTATGCGCAAATTTTGCACCGATAAATTCCTGCCGCGTACCAGGCTCCGTATGGCCCGCGTTCGAGCGTGTCAGGTACACAGATACCATCACGCTTCCTGTCGCATGCACCGACTGGAAAGTACGGTACAGCCTCTGTTGCAGAAACAACCAGATCGATAATCTGCTTAATCCGGGAGGTGCCAGAATGTACATAGAGGCAGGGATTAACAACGTCGCCAGATGGAATAACAGCACGCCCAGGTTCATAATAGATCCGATACCTTACCTCTGCCAGGGACAACCATCCTTCTTCCTCAACGGACCTCTTGATCCCAACAACGATTCCCTGGTTACGATGAACGTGCAACCATTAACTGGAAATTCTAACGCGCCTGGCACACCGATCACCTACAATGCAGGGTATTCCCTTGCAAACCCTATTGCCTCTCCTCCTACAAATCCTTACACTGTAAATCAAAACACAGGCACAGCTACTTTTCTGGCGGCCAACCAGGGAAAATATGTACTCGCCTTCGAGTGCAGAGACTATGACCGCGCCACAGGCACAGAGCTGAGTTATGTCCGCAGAGATGTCCAGGTGGCAGTACTGCCATGTAGTGCTTCTCCTCCAGGCATTGATAGTCCGAAAAATGCAATAAACATTACGCAAATCGGCGAGTATTTCATTGGATGTCCTGGTGCACAAATCAGTTTTGAAATCGATGGGCAGTCAAATACCATTTCCAATTCCGTTTACCTGAGCTCCACCAACTCCATAGTAATCCCTGCCTCCAACTTCACAGTCGCGGGACAGGGAACTGCAAGCCCTGTAGGCACATTCACCTGGACCCCTACCGGTGCCGACATTGGTGACTATACACTCATTTTTGAAGCGAAAGATTCCACCTGCAACAATAACCAACCCATCGTTTTGAAGAACTATTATGTGATGTTCCTGAAGATTCTTCCCGGCGTAGATGCCGGTCCTGATGGCCGCATCTGTCAGATCGATCCTGTGCCCTGGCAGATCAATGTGACTGGTCCTCCTTCCGCTATCTACCAATGGTCAGCTTTGGGTGGTGGGCCGCCTCTGGGTCTAAGCGATCCAACTATTCCAAATCCCACCGCAAAACCTCCATACGACATGACTTACCTCGTAGAGGCTACGAACTTTACCTCAGCGTGTAAAAACAGGGATACTATTTCAGTACTCATAGATACATCCAATCGAGTCATTGCCTCGCCAGATGTAGTGATCTGCAGACCTGGCTACGTTCAGCTCGATGCACAAGGATATGGGTTTGCGCCACTTCAAAATCTTCCCTGCGGCACACAGCAAACACTAACATGCCTTGATGAAGATACTGTGGTTATCGGTAGCCAGTACAACGCAGCAGCGCCTGCAACAGTGACTCAAATGCCACTGTTCACTCCATTCCCGGGTCACCGCACCGCGCGCATGCAAATATTGATTCCGAAGTTCGACCTCTACAAACAATTCGTAAGATCCGGCACCATCAATGGCCTTGCTTTTGAGGTGAACACACCAACAAACACCCAGTTCCATAATTTTACCATCGCTCTCAAATGCACTAACAACGATGAGCTGAAGCTTGACCTTGGAGGCATGGAAAACGGTGCAACATTGGTTTATACTTCACCGGCACCATTCACCGTCCCCACCGGATGGATGCATTTTAAATTCGACACGCCGTACAGCTGGGATAGTACAAAAAATCTCATCGTTGAGATCTGTTATAACAACAGCGCGCCCGGTACCGCCGCACTTGTAACCGGGCAAAACCTGGGTATGGCAAACGTCACAGGTAAATCGCAGATGGCAATTAGCTATACCAATGCTGGTACGGGAGGCATTTGCAACAGTTCTTCCCTGGCAGGTGTGACTACCTCTTTCCTTAGCTATCGTCCCAACGTGCAGCTCAACTACTGTCCGGCTGATACGGTGCCCTTCCCCTATACCTGGACACCCGGCAACTACCTGTCCGACTCCATTGCAAAAGCGCCACTGGCTTTCATTGCTGAAGATACTCGTTTCTATGTTTCCACCTATGGACGCAATGGCTGTAAAGTGATAGACTCTGTAGACGTGAAGCTGCCTGTACACGAATACAGTGTCTGGCCCCTGGACACTGCAATCTGTAAAGGCGAAGCTTTTAAGCTTATATCTGCAGGAGACTATGCAAACGTTGCCTGGTTTGAGGACACCACATTGGCTGATGTTCCGGCCGCCTATGCCCCTGCGCTCACCGTCGATTGTGACGACTGTAGCGAAGCAGTGGCAAGACCAGAGGTGAGTACCAACTATTATGCAGTAATGACTGATGAAAGGGGTTGCAGCGATACGATGATCGTAAGGGCTGCAGTGAAACCGCTGCCACAGGTGAACATCCTGAATCCTGACACTACTATCCGGTATGGTCAGCGACTGCAGTTGTCGGTTTCAGGAGCTTACCTTTATTCCTGGCAGCCGATAGCATCACTGTCGAATCCTAATGTAGTGAACCCCATAGCCTCTCCTAAGGAGCCCACGCGTTACTACGTGTATGGTGTGGCGGAAAACGGTTGCCGGAACATTGATTCGGTATTCCTAAACATCGACTACCGTGACCAGTTGTTCGTGCCTTCAGCATTTACGCCAAATGGCGACGGCAAGAATGATGTGTTTAAACTCGCTAATATCACTTTCCAGCGTTTGCTGGAGTTCCGGGTGTTCAATCGCTGGGGACAGGAAATTTACTCCACTACAGAACCTGCCGCTGGCTGGGACGGCACCTGGAAAGGTGTGCCCCAGGATATTAACGTGTACCAGTACCAGATAAGAGTAGGGTACCCTGATGGTTTTGTCGAAACCTATAAAGGAAATGTTACCCTGATCAGGTAGACGCTCAAAATAGTTGTTGTTTAATGATGGAAGCTACTCGTTTGGGTGGCTTCCGTTTTTTTTTTAACACCTGCATCCAACTGTTTGATAATGAAATAACGACGGTGGGATCAATGTCCGCATCGGCTGTCTGATCCGGCATTGTTCACTGCAGAGGCATGAGTTTTGTCCATGCAAACTGTAAAAAAGTAAGGTTATGAAAAATTGGAAGACTCTAACAGCTATTGTGATAACAGCAGGACTTTTGAGTAGTTGCTCTGCGTACAGAAATGCAAGCGGTACGGAGCGTGGCGCTGTAATCGGTGCAGCAGGTGGTGCCGTAGCAGGAGGTGTAATCGGAAAAGCAACTGGCAATAACCCTGCAGTAGGTGCCGTTATAGGCACTGTAGTGGGTGGTGCCGCTGGTGCTATCATCGGACGTCAGATGGACAAGCAGGCAGAACGTATTGAAGAGACTGTTCCAGGTGCAGAAGTTGAACGTGTAGGTGAAGGTATTGTGGTGAATTTCAATGAAAAAGTACTCTTTGGCTTCAACCAGGCTACGCTAAACTCAAATGCATATGCATCCCTGGATCAACTTACCACCATACTCAAGGAGTATGGACAGACAGACTTGAAGATCTATGGTCATACCGACAGCAAAGGCACTGAAACCTATAACCAGGACCTTTCCGAGCGACGTGCACAGGCTGTGGCAACCTATCTTGCTTCCCGCGGCATCAGCAGGGCCCGTCTAATGACCTATGGCTATGGTGAAAGCGCTCCTAAATGTACCAATGATACAGAAGAAGGCAGGGCATGTAACCGCCGCGTGGAGTTTGCAATTGTTGCAAATGAGCAGATGCGTGAAGCTGCACAAAATCAGGCTGGCCAATAATTTAATCTAAGACTTCGAACAAAAGCTGCCACTGGAATACAGGGGCAGCTTTTGCTTTTTGGCCATCCCCACATCCTGGGTTATCATTGTTTAATGACTAAGGCTTGATATTTGGAATATAAAGTTGTATCTTTTCCTGATTTTGTGGATTGTTCACATCTGAGTTATGGCGTTGGAATACTTTTTTCACGATAACCCCAATCCCTGCTGGATATACGACAGCGAGTCCTACCGCTTTCTGGCTGTAAACAAGAGTTGCCTTACTGTCTATGGATACAGTGAAGACGATTTCATGGATCTGCTCACTGTGTTCGATTTGATCTATCCCGAAGATGTGGCACCATTGAAGGAATATCTCCAACGTCCTGACCAGCCACAAATTTCCGGCATCTGGAGGCATATCCATAAGAACGGGGCGATTTTACAGGTTTGTACCTATTCCCACGAAACCAAGCTCAATGGAAGGATTTGCCGTTACGTCATGGCTGTTAACGTTCAGGACATGTTCAGGAAAATAGGTGAACAGGTCCTCGCCTCAAAGCAACAGTCTGCTGTTCAGGAAGAGTAAATGCTTATTTCTTCCGGAAGTTCCTTTTCTTTCCACCACCGGTCTTTCTACGGTCCGCTCCCGCAGTAGGTATTCCTGAGGGCACTGGTCCAAGCTCCGCCGGAACCTGCATCCTGGGTACCTCCTTGCCAAGCAGCTTTTCAATCTGAGCAAAGCGCCTCAGCTCCTTTTCCGTCACGAATGTATAGGCAGTTCCTGTAGTTGCCGCTCGTGCAGTCCTCCCTATACGGTGTACATAATCTTCACCGTCATGAGGCACATCGTAGTTGATCACAAGATCAATATCCTCAATGTCAATGCCTCTGCTGATGATATCCGTGGCGACGAGTATCTTAAGCTTCTTACTCTTGAAATCCAGCATCACCTGCTCTCTCTCATTCTGTTCCAGGTCAGAGTGTATTTGGTTCACAGAAAGCTTTTCACGTTTGAGTTCGGCTGTAAGCTGCTTTACACTTTGCTTGCTGGAACAAAACACCAGCACACTGCCAAACTCCTTCTGCGACAGGATATGTTTTGCCAGCGCAGGTTTCTGTGTCTCAAACACTACAAACGCTCCTTGCACGATCTGATCCGGTGGCTTTGAAATGGCAATATTGATCTCCACAGGGTTTACAAGCATCCTGTTTGCCAGCTTACGGATCTGTGGAGGCATCGTGGCTGAAAAAAGCAGGTTCTGCCTTTCTTTTGGCATCGCGTTGATGATCTTCATCAGGTCATCGTAAAAGCCCATGTCCAGCATCCGGTCGGCCTCGTCCAGCACCAGGTACTTCAGCCCATCAAGCTTCACATACCCCATGTTCAGATGTGCTATCATCCTGCCCGGCGTGCAGATCACTATGTCTACGCCAGAACTCAGTGCCTTCTTCTCATTGGCAAACAGCGAACCATCTCCTCCGCCATATACGGGGATTGAACTCACAGAGGTGAAATAGGATAACCCCTCAAGTATCTGGCTGATTTGCAAAGCCAGCTCACGCGTCGGTACAATGACCATTGCGTTGATTCTGTTATGAGTATGTGGTTCAGTGATTAATTTGTTGAGTAGCGGAAGCAGAAAAGCTGCAGTCTTTCCGGTACCAGTCTGCGCAGCAGCTATTACATCCCGGCCCTTAAGTATATGCGGTATCACTTGTTCCTGTACAGGCGTGGCTACATCATAGCCCATTGCGTCAATTCCATCCAGCAGGTCATCGTGAAAGTCAAAATCAGTAAAGTACAATGTGTATCTATTTATCCGCTAAGATAACCAGAACATCCCAATGAATCGGCTTGATAGTCGTCCGCCGGTATTGGAGCGAGGCGAGAGCAGATCAATTGATCTGGTACCCCACACCAATCTGCAAACCGAATCTGCTGTCAGGAGAAGTGCTTACACCTACGTTTTTTTCAAACAGGCGGTAGGGATCGATCTCCAGCTTTGCCATCGTGATGGTGTAGAAGTTCTCAGAAAACTGATAGACGAATGAGTGATTGATACCAGTCCAGAATGCAAGTGCGTCCTTGGTGCTCAGTGTGGTTCTGAACTCATCATCACCAGCCTCGCGATATTGTAGTTCAGCAGTGTTCCTGGTCAGGGTAGGGGAGATCATAACTCCCACATAGCTTTTCAACTTCTTCAGGCAGGGCGTGCTGCGCATGAACTCACAGCTGACGTCATATTGTACACTGAGGCTAAGTTCAATGTTCTGAGTGTGCTCATTAATGCCCGTGTCAAAATATTCCGGATAACTGTTGTTGCTGATCTTCTTACCGTTTAGGTCCAGGCCATAGAAGCCCACCGCCGCATCTATCATAAATTTGCTACCGGCATTGAATCGTGCAAAAACTTCCTTGTCCCAGCTACCGCTGCTGGAATAGCGGCCATTCCCAAGATCTTTCCATTTGCTGAACCCGGTGCGAAGTCCGAAAGAAGTGTGCTGTGCACTCAAACTGGTGACTACCAACAAGGCCGCAAGGGAAAGGATCATCTTTTTCATTACTGCAAATTTACCTAAAGTTAAGAAACCAACTCGTTCAGTTAACCGTATAAAAAGCAGGCCCGGTAGAAGCATATCTACCGGGCCTGTGAAAAATAGATCTGGTTGGCACTATTCGATAACAACTTTCTTAGTGCTAAGTAGCAGGTTGTCTGCAGTAATTTGCAGGAAATACATACCCGCCGGCTGGTTGCTCAGGTCAAAATCCAGCTTGCTTATACCCTGACCTAGTTTGCCAAAATCCTGGCTGGCAATCTGTTTTCCAAGGATATCTGTAACAACTGCTCTCACCGTACGGGGAAGTTCCAAACCTACTGGAATAAAGAACTGGCCATTGCTGGGGTTTGGTGCGGGATTCAAAGCAAAGTTTTGATCCGGATCCAATGTGTTTACACTCGTAGGGAAATTGAACTTGAAAGTATAAAATCCTTCAGGAGCTACCATTGGTCTGTTCATGGTCTTACCATTGTTGCTGGTTGCACTGAGATAGTATTCCACCTCATCATAGTGGATGAAATTGCTGGCCAGCTGACCGACCCAGTATCCCGCGCTATCCGTCAGACTCACTGTATTCCAGTTTGTTTGCCCCTTCAAACGCCAGTTACATTCTGCTTTTGAAATGCCACTTTTGTTGGTGATTCTGGCAACAATATAATAGCTGTTCTGTAAGGGTTGAAAATCTGTATACGCCGGATGCCAGAACCTGATTGGATTCTCTGCAGGAATCTGCATCGTCACACAGTGAATTGCACCACCAAGAATCGTAAGATTGCGGGCATCAATAGGTACGATGTTATACCCTGGTATAATCTTCTTTAATAGCGCAATAGCAGCTGAGTCTCCTGCTTTATTGCCGCTGTTGTCATCCGAAAATGCAGGCATCAGATAGGTTTTATTCACAAGCAGCCCATTGACAAATGTCCTTGCATCACTGTTTATTTGTCCACACAGGCTCGGATGAGTGCCGGCATCATTGGTTGGCATCGGCATCTTGAATATCCTGTACGGACGATCATAGATTGACTTCTTACCTGACAGGGTATTTATTACATTGTTGATGATGTTCTTGTCACCAGCGGTCACGGTGCTTGGATATTCCATGATGGCGAAAGTCTCATCATCCATCATCTTCATGTACATGTCTATGTGACCAGTACCCCCATCGCATTGAAGTCTTGGAGTGACGGTTACAGTATCTGCAGCCCAGTAGTATTTTACACTGTCCTTTATCTGCTGTGCAGTCCAGCCGGGATATAGAGGTGGAGAATAGGTATTGACTGTAGAAATAACAGAACTGTGGAAGAACCTTTTATGACCATCAGTCATGAAATTTCCGCCTTCAGCATGCAGGTTAGTCTTTACGTTCTTGTAGTTGAACTCGTCTCCGAGAAATTCTGCATAGGCATCATCATTGTCTCGGCCGGGGTAGTAATGAATGTCAAGGAAACCCACGCTATCTTCACCCGAATAATAGAATCCCAGAGGTCCGAAATCTCTTGTCCACCATGCATCGCCGAGCAGCGCAGAGAATCTGTAATTGGTCAATGGGGTTCCTTTACTTGCCATGAAATTTTTGATAGCAGTAGAGTCTGAGTAATTGTCTACTCTGATGATCAGTTTTGCTTCCTGCTGGATGGCATCTGACATTTGCGCCCAAAGGTCGGCATAGGTTGAAGTAACATCAATATCCCATCCGTCGTATGGCCATGAAACCAGTACCGCCTGGGTTTCTTCAAATTCTCCGGGGAACCGCGCATCGGCGGGCATAATGCCCGTGGAGGTTGTGCCTTTCTTTGAGAATGTCACACCGTTCTTGGGGTGTGCCTGTCTATAGTCAATTTCAGCCTGTGTAGGCATCTTATGCCAGCGCTGTGCATCGGCGGCAAATGTGATCCCTAAACCAAGGGAAAGGAATGATAAAAGTCTTCGCATAGAATTGATATGTGTAACGAATAGATTGTGCTGGAAAATATAAATTTAAGGATTTTGCCGATAGAACAAATTTTTCCTGTGTTTACCCCCTTTTCTTCCCCTGTCCGGCTAAGCCTTTGTCAAAACTACGCGTAGTGAACACATTCTTACAGGATAAAGAATTATTTTCGGCGCTCATTTGAACACGCAATGCAACCCAAAGTATACAAAACCTCAACGTTCTCGTTCAACATCTCTGATATCCCCGGCCGCGAGGAGCCACAGAATGTGCTCATGAGCTCCCCCGAGTATTTCGACATCATAGACGAAAAAAATGTCCACATGCAGGGGCATATCGGCAATACCAACAAGGAAATGGTCCAGCAACAGTGGCAGGCCCTTCGTCAGGCATACCTGGAACTACAGAAGAAAGGGGTGCTCAATGAGGTTAGTGTCGTGCCCGGCGCCGAAAGCTGTGAGGATATGGTCTTCTGTGCCAATCAAAGCTTCCCCTGGGTGCTGGAGGATGGTTCCAAAGTGGTGGTCATGAGCCGGATGCGTCATGCCTCCCGCCAGCGTGAGGTGCCTTACTTTGAGTCTTTCTATAAAGACAAAGGCTTTAAACCACTTCACTTCAATGCAGAAGTCAACTTCGAAGGCATGGGTGATGTGATCCCTCACCCCGGCAAAAAACTGCTTTATGGTGGTTACGGACATCGTACATCTGCAGAGGCTTATGAAGAACTCGCGCAAATGCTGCAAGTACCGGTCATCGCTTTAGAACTCGTCAGTCCTAAGTTTTATCACCTTGATACCTGCTTCGTGCCGCTTTCCGTCAACAGTGTCATGTTGTGCAGAGAGGCTTTC
Source organism: Bacteroidota bacterium (assembly GCA_023426425.1). Classification (GTDB taxonomy): domain Bacteria; phylum Bacteroidota; class Bacteroidia; order Chitinophagales; family Chitinophagaceae; genus JAFIGV01. The sequence continues at coordinate 10,196 of JAFAAT010000024.1, forward strand.
TCTGAAGAAGGTTTTGCCATGATTGACAAGCTCTTTGAAAAAGTCTATCTCATCCCTGAAGAAGAAGCTGAAAGATATTTTTCACTCAATGTACATGCCTTCGAAAGCAATGGCGTGCGCACAGCCATCCTGCACCCCGGCAGCACAGTGACTAAAGAGGTGCTGCAGAAAGAAGGTTTCAATGTCATAGAAATCGATACTTCTGAATTTATGAAATCAGGTGGTAGTGTCTTCTGCATGAAGATGATGTACCCCTAGGCAGCCTTGTTTGGCTTAGGCTCATACTCCGGCAGAATCCTGTTGTTCTGCTGGAGTTTTGTATTTAGCAGGGTTGCCAGAATGATACTGCAAAGAATAATACCAATGCTCAAATAGCCCGTTACTTCATAGTGTAGCACTTTGTTATCGGCAGTGGTAGTAACAACCAGGCCGGCGATCACAGAAGCCAATCCTACAAATACTTGCTGCACCGAAGAATTGAAGCTCATAAAGCTTCCTCTGCGCTCAGGCGGCACCACATTGCTGATCATAGCCTGCGCAGGTATGCTCCTGCCTGAGGAAACAATAAACCAGAAGCCGGTGATAAAAAGAACCTGGTAGAATGGTATGTCGGGAAGGTTGGTAATTAAAGCTATGGGTACAACCGCTACAAGGACAAGGATTACAAACAGACGGTGCTTGCCGATTTTATCCGCGAGGCGGCCAATCAACGGTGAACTGAAAAGTGTAAGCGCACCCCCCACCATGTAGATCATGGGCGTCTGCTCTTTGCTAAAGCCCATGTTGAACTCCATAAAGGGATTCAGAAAGGGAATGATCATGAAATGCCCCATCATCAATGTGGCTGAAAGGCCCAGCGCCAGCAACTGATTCCTGTCTGTGAAGATCCCCTGAACAAGTTGCAGTGGATTCAGTCGTTTCTCAGCTGCATGCTCCAGGTGGGCATCCATCTTTGGGAGGTATCGAATAATGAGAGGTACCAGTATTGTGCCCAAACCTGCCACGAAGAAAAATGGCCCATGCCAGTTGAAACGGTTGGCTACATACAAGCCAAAAGGCACTCCGAATACGGAGGCAACTGAGAAAGCTGCCATTATCCAGCCCATGGCCATTCCCCTGCGTTCATAAGGTATCAGGTCTGCTACAATCGAAAGTACCTGTGCGGCAATCAAGCCGCCAAAGAGGCCAGCTAAAATCCTGGAGCCAAGCAATAGTACATAGGATGGTGCAAGGGCGCAGAGAAAGGTGCCAATAAGGAAACCCGAATATCCAAAAACTAAAACCTTCTTTCGGTCAAACCTGTCTACTAAAAACGCTGCCAGAAACCCAGAGGTACCGGCACTGAATGTGTAGGCAGCCACCAGCATCGAGAACTGCTGTGAGTTGATCTTGAAATAAGGCATAAGGTAATTGCCCAGCGGCATCATGATCATAAAGTCCATGATGTGGGTGAAGTTCAGTGCCGCCAGCAGTAGCAGTATTATCCGTTCTTTCGCGCTCATTCTTTCCTGATGGGCGGCAAATTTCAGCTATTTTCAAACAGGAGAAGCTAATAGGTTCTTTTTTTTAATTGATGTGCCTATAG
>JAFAAT010000057.1 GCA_023426425.1 Bacteroidota bacterium
GATCGAAGGCTACCCCGCCGTGGATGTAGACGTGGAGGTTTGGCCAGATTTCGTGGATGTTTTTTACTTTATGGTGCCGAATGATTTCTTCAAATACGATCTGGACCCAGGCGGGCACGCCGCAGACGGTGCCGACGTCCCATTTTTTGGCGTTGGTGACTATGAGTTTGATCCGGTCTTCCCAGACGGGACGTTTTGAGATCTTTTGTCCGGGTTTATAGAAGAAGTTGGAGAGCCATTTGGGCATGTTTTTGGCGCTAATGCCGCTCATGTCTCCCTCGTAGTATTCACCTTTTTCGAATAGTGAGGTGGTGCCGCCGAGCATGAGAACCCCTTTCTGGAATGCGATGGAGGGGATTCCGAAGTCGGTCATGGAGCAGAGCTGTTTGAAGCCGACCTGTTTGATGGACTTGATCATGTCCTGGGTGACGGGGATGTGTTTGCTGGCGGATTCGGAGGTGCCGGAGCTGAGGGCGAAGTATTTGACCTTTCCGGGCCAGGTGACATTTTCTTCGCCTGCCTGGCAGCGGTGCCACCATTGGCGGTGCATTTCGTTGTAGGTGTGGATGGGTACCCGTTTTCTGTAGGCATTTTCGAAGTCGAGTTCCTGGCTGAGGATGTGGTCGAAGCCGTATTTTTTGCCGAATGAGGTGTACTGGCCCCGTTCCAGCAATTGGCGGAGGGTGTGTAGCTGATAGGTTCGCGGTGAGGCGACGCGGATGGCAAACCTTTTTCTAAGATGTAGTGAACGAGCTATAAGATTGCCTAATAATGCCATTTCTGCGGTGCTTGATTTTTCTGTCGAATTCTGCAAAGGTAAAATAATCTCGCCTGCAAGTATGGGGAGTGATTGGAAGAGGGGATGGGGCAATGGGATCCAGGGGTGTGGAGTGGGAGGCTGAGAGGAGCCATTAGGGTTACCTTTGCGATACTTTTGCGATACTTTTGCGTAACTGTTACTCCCTCGACCAATAGTATAAAATTTAATTTGTGAAAAGGTGCTTCCGGTGGAGAGGCTTGCCGGCGGTCTGGTCAATTCGCACCCCATATTATCAATTCCATGGTTACCTTTGCGCGGCTATGACGTTGACCGTTGCAATTGTGAATAAATCGCATCATCCCTTGCCGGAGTACCAGACGGTGGGTTCGGCTGGAATGGACCTGAGAGCGTGGCTAAAGGAGGACGTAGTGCTCAAGCCGATGGGGCGGGTGCTGGTGCCTACGGGGCTGTACCTGGCATTGCCGGAGGGATTTGAGGCGCAGATAAGGCCGAGGAGTGGATTGGCAATAAAGCGGGGGCTGACGCTGGTGAATACGCCCGGGACGATAGATGCGGACTACAGGGGGGAGATCAATATACCGTTGATTAACCTTTCGGAAGAAGAGCAGGTGATAAGAGATGGGGAGCGCATAGCGCAGATGATCATAGCAAGGTATGAAAAGGTGGCCTGGCAGGCTGTGGAGCAACTTGATGAAACGATAAGGGGAGCTGGAGGATTTGGACATTCTGGCATTCATTAAAACATAAAAAAGATACTTATGAACATTATTATTCCTATGGCTGGTATGGGTAAGCGCATGCGGCCGCACACGCTGACGACTGCGAAGCCATTGATACCGATAGCGGGAAAGCCTATTGTGCAGAGACTTGTGGAGGATATTGTGGCGACATCGAATGAGAAAGTGGATGAGATAGCATTTGTGATCGGGCCGAGTTTTGGGTCTGAGGTGGAGGCGCATCTGAAGAAAGTGGCGGCGGATCTTGGGGCTGTGGGGAAGATATATGTGCAGGAAGAAGCGTTGGGTACGGCACATGCGATACTATGTGCGGCTGAGGCGTTGAAGGGTAATGTGTTTATTGCTTTTGCGGATACCCTGTTCAAGGCGACGTTTAGCATTGATACGAGCAAGGATGCGATTGTATGGACGCAGAAGATTGAGGATCCTTCCCAGTTTGGCGTGGTGAAACTTAAGGGTAACAATGAGATAGAGGCTTTTGTGGAGAAGCCGAAGGAGTTTGTATCTGACCTGGCAATTATTGGTGTGTATTATTTCCGTGATGGGGAGAACCTGAGGAAGGAATTGCAGCGACTGATAGATGAAGACATTAAGCTGAAGGGAGAGTACCAGATTACGGATGCGATGGACCATATGTTGAATAATGGGGTGCGGTTTTATACGGACCAGGTGGATGAGTGGCTGGATTGTGGGAATAAGGATGCGACGGTGTATACGAATTCGAGGATACTGGACATAAAGCAAAAGAGCGAGGCGCTGGTGCATGAGAGTGTGAAGCAGGAGAACTCAGTAATTATTGCGCCATGTTATTTGGGTAAAGGAGTATCTATTAAGAATTCTGTGGTAGGGCCGAATGTGTCGCTGGAGGAAGGAGTGGTAGTGGAGGATAGCCGGATAAGTAACAGTATTATTCAGGCGAATACTATTGTTAAAAATGCGCGGCTGGAGAATTCGCTATTGGGTAAAAATGTAAATTACACAGACAAGTCGCAGGAGCTAAGTCTTGGTGACTTTTCTACACAAATATGAACTTACTCGGCAAGGGGTTGACCCTTACTTCAATAATCTTTCTTTCCTGTTGCTACAATGGCCTCAGGGCGCAGGACCTTGGGAGTCTTAAATCGAAGGAGGCTGTTAATCTCCAGGCGGAGTCGATATTTATAGAAGCAGCGAAAGCCAGGATGCTTGGGGACACGAAGCAGGAGGAGCAACTTCTGAAAACTGTGCTTAAGGAGAAGCCTGATGCTGCGGCTCCGCATTATTACCTGGCGGTGATCTATATCAGGCAAAGACGAATTGAACTCGCGGAGGAGCATATTAAGAAGGCAGTGAATCTTGATCCTGAGAACAAGTGGTATAAATCGCAGTATGCGGAAGTGCTGACCTATCAGAACAAATTTGCAGATGCGGCGAAAGTGTTCGAGGAGCTGGCGAAGACTGAGAAACCGAATGAAGAATATCTATTTAAAGCTGCGGGCCTGTATCAGCGGTCTGGAAAGAATGAGTTGGCGCTCGAGCTACTTGACCAGCTGATCAGGCAGATGCCGCATGATGATGACATGCTGGTGCAGAAGCAACAGTTGCTGCTGAAGATGAATGATCTGGATGGGGCGATTAACGTAGCGAAGCAGTTGATAGCCCAGAATCCGAGGGAAGCGCGGTTTTATGCAAACCTTGCCGATATATATGACAGCAACGGGCAGCCTGAAAAGGCGATTGAGGTATTCCAGAAGGCGCTGAAGGACTTTCCTGAGGATCCTACCATTCAGTTTGGAATGGCGGAGTACTACAAGAAGCGCAATGATACCGCCAACTATAAGGCATATATACGTAAAGCGATCCTCAACCAGAACTTTGACAATGAAACACAGACGGGGATACTGCTGGGCTATTTGCAGGAGTTGAGTAGTGATACCACTATGCGTGAAGAGAGTATTGACATTACCAGTCAGCTGGTGAAGCAACATCCTACGAACCCACAATTGCTTGCTTTGTATGGAGAAGTGTTGCGGGTGAATGGTGATATGCAAGGTGCGGCAGCGCAGTATAAGAAATCTGTAGCTCTGGACCCTTCGAAATTCAATACCTGGCAGAGCCTGTTGTTTATGTACACGGAGCGTCAATACGCGGATTCGTTGATAAAATACAGTGAGCAGGCGATGAGGTATTTTCCTAACCAGGCCATGGTGCATTACCTGCATGGGATAGGGCATTTTAATAAGGGTGCCTATACGCCGGCGGCTAAGTCGGTGAGCAGGGCTGTGGACCTGCAGCCTGAGGATAACAGGGATTTACTTTCCCAGATGCATGCTACATTGGGGGATATATTTAATGAGCTAAAGGAGTATAAACTTTCGGATTCTTCCTATGAGCGGGCGCTGAGGCTGGACCCTGATAATGCGACTGTGCTGAATAACTATGCGTACTACCTGTCTGTTAGGGGAGAACGGCTGGGGGA
>JAFAAT010000053.1 GCA_023426425.1 Bacteroidota bacterium
ATAAAGGCGAGGTACTCCTCCTCCGCCTCGGCGTGCTGTTCTACGAAGAATACCAGGAGGTGCCCTACCTCATCCGCGATGGTGCCCTCTCCATCATTGAAGTAAGAAAACTGGTGAAGGAAACGCCTAAATACAACCCCGAAACCGGTGAAAGAATCAACGACAACGGATACCCGGTCTCCAGGGAAATTGTAAAACAGCGCTGGGAACACAAACTGGAGCTTAAATACAAACTAAAGCTCGTCTCCGGCCAAAACAACAAAGCCCCCGCCGGACAGATCAGGGCCAAACAAACCCGCCTCCGCTACCTCTACGAGCGTCAGCTCCTCGACCGGTACCGAAAAGGCTGAGCGACATCAATAAATGACAATGGTTGATAGTGGATTGCAAAATCCACCGGGCAAGCTATACATTGAACCAAAAGCCACAAACCGCAGTGAGGCTTTAGAAATTTTGTCTTCCACGGTTCTTTACGGAAGCGGAATGATAAAGTCCGGCTGCTTCTTTACTTTCTGCTCCCAGGCCCAGGCAGAGAACGCAACTTTATTATAGCTTTCAATGCCGTCTTTCTGATGGTGCAGCTTCAGATATCCATCATACAGCGCACCACTATAGTCGCTGATATCACCTGCATACTGCTTCCTGATTTTTCTCAAAGTATCAAGATGTGCAAGTGTGGTTTGGTTTAGCTGTTTTTTCAAAGAATTCGCCAGCGCAGAGTCTGAAAGCTTAAGCCGCGCATGTGTATACAGCCAAAGGTTGAAATACGCAGAATATCGGAACACAGGATCTTCGGGAATGGTGCTCACTGCATAGGACAAAAGATTTGCATCATCCTCTTTTGCAATTCCCGACTGATGCGCCATTTCATGACAAATCACAAAGGGCAACATGAAAGATGGTAAGTGCTTATTCACCTGGGCCTCCCCCGTGAATGGATTGTAGTAGCCCTGAATGCCCAAATGCTGAAGTGCAAAGCCAAATATTGAAGGCTTTACTTTAACTCCATAAGCTTTTGTTCTGCTGTCTGTATGTTCCTTGAAATAGTTCCTTGCCCTCCGGTCAATCTCCTTGAATCCAATCGGCTCATAAGCCGGTGCATATTCGTTAAGCTTTTCAATCAGGTAGCTATCAAAAGCTATTAATGATGAATCACTGACTTTTTTCATGGTGTCAATCTTCCAAAATGAAGAAAGAGAAGATTTGTAATAGTTCCCACCCCAGCCAAGGATAAAGAGTATATAGATGCTACCAGTAAGGATCAAAGTGTGCAACATGGACGTACCTAGCTCATGCTTCTCGGCTCTGAAATGCACGATATGCCTCACCCACTTTACCAACAGACCTGTCAGGGCGACTCCACCAAGCAAATACAATACGTCCCCCACGCTGAAAGGGAACAGACTAAAGAAGATATTGCGAATGGACTGGAACGGATGAAACACATAAACGTCATAAAAAGCAACGAGCTTCGAATGTGCCGGAAGTGCATACTGAATTGAACTCAGTAGGACAGCCAACAACACAATTACAATCAGTTTCTTTTTATAACGCATAAACATTAACGATAGGAGTTTAACAATGCCTGAGAGTATTTACAGGTATATTTGCGGGTGATTCTAAGTTAACGCATACCCTCTACATGAGAAAATTGTTCAGCAGATTATTTCCATACTCGATCGTTTTTATTGCTTTATTAACAACCTATAGTTGTAAATCCAACAAAGAAGATGCCACGGTTAAGAAAACTACCACCTCAAAATCTTTGAGAGTTGAAGGTTTCCTGGTGCAGCCTCAGATGTTTCAGAAGGACTACAGCGCTAGTGGAACACTCCGGCCCAACGAAGAAATTAACATACTGCCGGAAGTTGCAGGACGTATCACCAGCATAAATTTCAAAGAAGGTGCTCTGGTATCCAAAGGCCAGACACTCGTGCAACTCAACAACGCAGACATCGTCGCACAGATTCAGAAACTCAAAGCGCAGCGGTCCCTGCAGCAAAAGATGCTCGAGAGACAGGAGGAGCTTTTGCGTATCGGCGGAATCAGCAGGCAGGACTATGAAACTACTCTGACACAGATCGCTTCCATAAATGCAGACATCGACTTCCAGGAAGCTCAGCTAAGAAAAACAAGGATTGTCGCTCCATTCACCGGAAGGGTAGGGCTCAGGGCAGTCAGCGTCGGTGCTGTGGTCACTCCCTCCACAGTCGTAGCCACGCTGCAACAGGTTCATCCTCTAAAGATGGATTTTACCGTACCTGATCAATACAAAAGTTCTGTCACCGCAGGAAAGACGGTATTCTTCGAGATCGATGGCATGTCAGAACCTATGAGCGGAAAGATTGCCGCAGTCGAACCAGCCGCGGATGTAAATACAAGATCTATCACCGTTCGGGCTATCGTACCCAACCCCAATAATAATCTCACCGCAGGCTCCTTTGCACATGTAAAGGTTCCTTTCGAAAGCAATAACGATGCATTGCTCGTCCCTTCCCAGGCTGTAATTCCCACCACCAGGGAAAAGAAAATGGCTGTAGTGCGCAACGGTAAAGCACAGCTGGTTGTTGTAGAATTGGGCACCCGCACAGAAGATAAGGTTCAGGTGCTTCAGGGCATCGTCCCTGGAGATACAGTGATTGTCACAGGTATCATGCAGGTGAAGCCAGGCATGGATGTTGCCATCACTAAACTAAACAGTTAACCAGCATGGGCCTGATTAGTTTTACAGAACGCGGACTGTATTGCGAAGCAGGCAATTTTTACATAGATCCCTGGAAGCCCGTAGACTACGCAGTGATCACCCATGCCCATTCTGACCACGCCCGGCCGGACTCACGTCACTATTTTGCCCACACCGACAGCAGGCTGCTGCTCAAAGCACGGCTCGGAAGTCATATCTCACTTGAAACTGCTGATTATGGCTCCGGCTTTACTAGGAATGGAGTGGAGGTAAAGCTCTATCCCGCAGGCCACATTCTCGGATCCGCACAGGTGGCGGTATCTTTCAAAGGCGAAACCTGGGTGGTCTCAGGAGACTACAAACGCGAGAACGATGGTTATTCCACTCCCTTCGAGCCTGTACGCTGCCACACCTTCATTACAGAAAGCACATTCGGACTACCAATCTATAAATGGTTGCCTCAGGATGAAGTCTTCACAAGGATTCACCAATGGATACTGAGCAATCAGCAACGTAAACGTTATTCCGTACTTACCGCTTATAGCCTCGGCAAGGCACAAAGACTGATCTCAAAACTATCTGCATACGGTCACCAGTTCTACGTGCACGGCGCCATCTACAACATGCACCAGGTTGTTTCAGCTGTCAAACCATTGCCTGAAGTTAACTACCTCACTGCTGAAATTCCCAAAGAGGATGTGTTGAATGGTGTAATCATCGCCACCGGTTCAGCGGTCGACAGTCCATGGATGAAAAGATGGTCTCCCTATTCCCTCGGTATCTGTAGCGGATGGATGCAGGTACGTGGTGCACAAAGAAGACGAAATGCCGATGCAGGCTTCCCACTCAGCGACCATGCCGACTGGCCGGCCCTGCTCACGACCATCAAAGAAACCGGCGCTACTTGTGTCTACGCCACCCATGGCTTTAAAGATCAGCTGGCTCGCTATCTTCAGGAGAAACTTCAGATCAAAGCTGGTGTAGTTAAAACCGCTTTTGGAGAAGATGAGGAAGAATAGCATATAACAATTCATTACCCTGATGTTCAATACCTTTGCAGTCGATGAAAACGTTCAATGTTCCCGCCCATTACCGTAGCCCGCTGGTCACAGCCATCAAGCAAAAACGCCGCTTGGAGGACAAACTGAAAAAGGACTTCACGCCGACGGTGCTCGATCTCGGTTCTTTGAAGATCAACCTGGCCCGGCATTTTGGATTCTGCTATGGGGTGGAGAATGC
>JAFAAT010000066.1 GCA_023426425.1 Bacteroidota bacterium
TCGCCTGCTATCTTAAAGCGGTATACAGTGTCGTAATCCCAAACGTCAGTGGCCTTGCCTGGGCTTTCGAAAAACCGCACCGCTCCAGCATCTCACAAAACACCTTCCCCTCAGGAAACGCTCGCACAGATTCAGGAAGATAGGTGTATGCACTGCTATGCTTCGACACAAGCTTGCCCAGCCCCGGCAGGATATAGCGAAAGTAAAACTGGTATAGCTGCTTTATCGGAAATCCTTTCGGATGAGAAAACTCCAGGATCACCACCTTGCCTCCTGGTCTCAGTACTCGGCTCATCTCCCTCAGCCCGGCCTCCAGGTTCTCAAAGTTCCGTACCCCATACGCACACATCACCACATCAAACGCTCCCGCCTCAAAAGGCAAGGCTTCACTATCTCCCTTCTGGAGCTGGATCATACCGTCCAGTCCACGTGCTTTCAGCTTCTCCCTTCCCACCTCAAGCATCTGTTCGGCGATGTCTATTCCGATAATGCGCTCAGGGCCCGCCTTCACAGCAGCTATCGCCAGGTCTCCGGTGCCTGTAGCCACATCAAGAACCTTCTTCGGGTTAATTGCAGCCACTTCCTTCACTGCTTTCCTGCGCCAGCCCCTGTCAATCCCCATCGAAAGAAAATGGTTTAGAAAATCATATTTCCCGGCGATGTTGTTGAACATCTCCGCCACTTGCTCTTTCTTGTTTAATTTTGACGAGGCATCAGGCACTATTTTAGCCGCAGGGTTAGAAGAATCATTGGACTGCATGTGTGCAAAAGTACAGGAACTGAACTATGGAAATCCGCTCAGCAAAATATTTGATATCCAACCCCAAACTGGAAGGTTGCCCTAAACCGGATAAGCCTGAATACGCCTTCATCGGTCGCTCCAACGTCGGCAAATCCTCCCTCATCAACATGCTGACCAACCAGACCAAACTGGCAAAAACCTCCGGCACTCCCGGAAAGACGCAGCTGATCAACCATTTCCTCATCAACGACAGCTTCTACATCGTCGATCTACCCGGCTACGGCTATGCAAAAGTCTCCCAAAGCCAGCGCCTCTAATGGGAAAAGATGATCGAAGAATACCTCCGCAAACGGGAAAACCTCATGACTGTCTTTGTTCTAATCGACAGCCGTCACGAACCCCAAAACCTCGACCTGGCCTTCCTCCGAAAGCTCGGCGAATGGGGTGTCCCGTTCAACATGATCTTCACCAAAATGGATAAAAGTGGCCAGAAAGAAGCCCATAAAAACGCCCGCTCATTCATTGAGGCTATGAAAAAAGAATGGGAATTCATCCCCCGCAGCTTTATGACCAGCGCCGTCAAATTCGCCGGCCGCAAGGAAATCTTGTCCTACATCGGCGAACTAAATGAGGAGTTTGAGAATGCACCTCCTCTTCCATCAGAGCAACACTAAAATACCTCTCGGTCAGCCCATGTTCACGTCTTTTAGACGATAATCCAGCCGTTTACTCACGAAGTTCACTTGCGTCTAGCCTTCACGCGTTGGTACTAGCAATTCTTAGCTTGGCAGCACAGTAATTCTGAAGCTTAATCGAGCGATCCCCGCCATCACGGCGTCTTTGATGGCGGGCGCCCTTTTGCGTCACTTTTGGGCGAGCAAAAGTGACATAAAATGCGCATGTCGATGACAAGGGAACTTCGTAACGTGCGTCTAGCCATCTGCTGGCCTTGCGGAGCATTGGGCAGTAGCGCCCTTTTTGTTACTTTTTGGGCGAACAAAAAGTAAAATATACCTTCATTTCGCGGTATCAAAAGTCATTCATCCACAGATACGCCTAATGGAAAAATTACCAATCACCAATCACCCCTTACCCACATACCTCAAAATCTCCTCCACATAAGTCCGGTCATTCGACAACCGCGGCACCTTATGCTGCCCTCCCAACTTACCCTTATCCTTCAGCCATTGCTTGAAACCATCCTTACGCATCACATGCACTATCGGCTTCCGCAAAGCGATATCCTTATGACGCTTGGCCTCATAATCTGAGTTGATCTCTTTCAGCGCATTATCCATCGCCGTCACAAAACTATCCAGCGGACAAGGCAGGTGCTCAAATTCTATAATCCACTCATGTGCCCCATTATCTGTACCAGTCATATAAACCGGAGCTGCTGTATAATCATTCACCACCGCTCCCGTCTGCTCACATGCCTTGGAAATGGCATAGTCCGAATTGTCTACTATTACTTCTTCTCCAAACGCATTGATATAATGTTTCAACCTCCCCGATACCTTAACCCGGTACGGGTTCAGCGACGTAAATTGTACAGTATCTCCCACTGCATATCGCCACAATCCGCAATTGGTGCTTATGATCAAGGCATAGTTCTTGTTCAGCTCCACTTCTTTCAGCCCCAGCGTCTGCGGCTGCTCTTTATCCATTTCTTCCGGCGGCATAAACTCATAGAATATGCCATGGTTCAGCATCAGCAACATGCCCTCCTGCTCCAGGTCATCCTGTGCAGCGAAGAAGCCTTCCGACGCATTATAAGACTCCAGGTAATGAATGCCTCCCTTAGGGAAAAACTGCTCAAACTGCTTCCTGTATGGCTTAAAACTCACCCCGCCATGTATATATAGCTCCAGGTTAGGCCAGATGTCATGCAGGTTGTTTGTCCCCGCTATCTCAAAAAGTCGCTTAATCAGTACGATCGTCCACGTCGGCACCCCCGCTATATAGGTCACATTCTCATTAATCGTCGTCTGCGCCATCCGCTCAATCTTCTCTTCCCACTCGTCCATCAATGCAATCGACAGATCCGGCGTACGCATAATCTGTCCCGCCAGCGGCATGTTCTGCAGCATCACCGCCGACAGATCCCCAAAGAAAGATTCCTCGTTTAGCTGGTTGATCTGATGGCTGCCGCCAATTACAAGGCACTTGCCATCCAGCACATCCGACTGCGGAAATATCTTCAGGTACAATGCCAGAATATCCTTCCCAGCTTTATAATGGTTATCATCCAGCGATTCCTTACTAATAGGAATAAATTTACTCTTGTCACTGGTCGTTCCGCTCGATTTCGCAAACCACGTAATCGGCGAAGGCCACAACAGGTTTTGCTCGCCCTCCAAAATCCGCTGGATATAAGGCTTCAGCGTGTCATAATCATTGATGGGCACCGCTTTCTTAAAGTCCGCAATTCCATTCAGCTTCTCAAAATTGTATTTCTTACCGTACTCGGTATACTGTGCCTCACTCACCAGGTCGTTGAACACCTGTGTTTGAGTATCAATAGGATTAAGTACGAAATTGTCAATTGCGCTCTGACGCAACTTCATGAATCCTTTGATCGCGGGGCTAATGATACTCATCTTACCAATTCCTAATCAAAAAATTAAGCCAGTTGAGTTAGCTTATTTTCTTTTTCAGTTCGAAATTTTGGCCAAGATACACTTTTCTCACCTGTTCATCCTCCGCCAGTTCCTCCGCCGTCCCGGCCTTCAGAATCTTCCCTTCAAACAGCAGGTAGGCATGGTCACAAATCGGCAAAGTCGCCTCCACCCGGTGGTCCGTAATCAATATCCCCAGTTTTTTAAACTTCAAATGCGCCACTATGGTCTGTATATCCTCCACCGCTATCGGGTCAATGCCCGCAAAAGGTTCATCCAGCAATATAAACTTAGGATCTACAGCCAGTGCCCTCGCTATCTCCGTACGCCTCCTTTCCCCTCCGCTCAATACATCCCCGGGACTTTTCCGCACATGGTTCAGGTGAAACTCGTCCAGCAAAGATTCCAGCTTTTTCTTCTGCTCTGCCTTCGTCAGCTTCGTCATCTCCAGCACAGCCGATATATTGTCCTCCATCGATAGCTTCCGAAATACCGAAGCCTCCTGTGGAAGATACCCAATACCCATCTGTGCCCGCTTATACATCGGCAGGTCAGTAATAT
>JAFAAT010000105.1 GCA_023426425.1 Bacteroidota bacterium
GACTCCGGTATTCTCCACAAGCTTTAAATCGCTACCGACCTTTGGGTTGGGGCGATTTTTAGGTTTGGTAGGTTGGTAGAGCTTGCTGGCTGGAGCGTCCCGCCACTGGGGCGGGAAGGTCATCCCGTCGAGGACGGGATATTCTCCACAAGCTTTAAATCGCTACCGACTCTCGGGTTGGGGCGATTTTTTGTATTAGGACCCCTTGGCACTATTTTTTGACTCATATTCTCGCTTACATATAAGGAGCACCTAACACTGTGAAAGCTACGGGCTGTCTCAATCCTTGAGGCAGCCTCCTTTTTTGGGGTAGGATGAAACAACTCTTCCTGAGCTTTCGATCAATCCGCTATAACTCTTTTCTGATATTCCCTCCACAGGTTTGAAAATGGCTTTATGCGGGATTACTAGACGCTTACTAGACGCTTATTAGAAGGTAGCTAGAAGGTAGCTAGACGCTAGCCCGACTCTGGTTAGAGACGGGTTGGGCGCCGGAACCGCAGAAATATCCCGTAAGCGTTAGGCGAGTCCAGTTATGAATGGTGGGACCAGGCGTGCACCCAACAAAAAAGGCTGACAATCTGCCAGCCTTTCTGAATCGCTATAGACTTATTATTTGATCAGCGATACATCGCCTTTGAATACTCTTTGGATACCCTCAGGTGTAGTGATCCTGATCAGGTATTGATATACACCAACTGGCTGCGGCATACCCTTGAAGGTGCCATCCCATCCAATTGCAGGGTCTGTGGTACTAAATACCTCTTGTCCCCATCTGTTGAAGACCGTGAACTCAATCAGCCTTTGGTATTTCATGTTTCCTACCCGGAAAACATCATTCAGTCCGTCATTATTTGGAGAGAAGGCACTTGGTATGTTTTCATGCATCGAGTAGTCGATATCCAGCTTTACATAGGCAGTATCACGACATCCCCAGCGGTTCAGGCCTATGACCCGGAAGGTAAGGCTATCCAGGGCTGTCACTCGTGGATCTGCTTCGTTTGGATAGTCAAGTAAATGACCCGGTGTCCATGCGTAGACCTCGGCTCCTTTAGCAAACAGTTGAACGACATCACCATACTTAGCCGTGACGTCTCCGCTCACTTCCATTTCGATGGCGGGTCTTGCATGAATGGTAATACTGTCAGTGCCGGTACAGCCAAGTGGAGTCTGTGCGGCAAGTACATACTTGTATGTATTGGCGTCGGTGACAAAGAACTTAGGCTCTTTCACAAACGGATCGTCCAGGCCAAGGTTCGGCATCCAGGTATAAGTGTAATCCGTGAAAAAGTCCGGACCCACATAAGCTCCTATGTGAAGCGGCCGCCCGATACATAGAGATGTATCTTCTGTAAAGATATCTACGACAGGTAGTGGCTCTACTGTGGCTAACATCGTGGATGTATCGGTAACACAGCCCTGAAACTCCGCGCTAACGATATATGTTGTTATAGTATCGGGGAACGCCCAGGTAAGAATTGCTCCCGGATCAGTAATGTTACTTGCTGGGTCACTTCTCCAGGACCAGTTAAAGTTAGTATCTCCGTCTACCTCCAGTCTAACACCAGCACCTGCACAAAGCGAAGTATCATCACTGAGGAAGGTATAAGGCAGATAGTCATACATAGGGAAGCTGATGCTATCGATTGGATCACCAGAACAAGGGTTTAATACAATGATTGTTACTTCTTCCATTCCTTCAGGTGTGTTATCCTGAAGAACATTGAACATGAATGTAGCAACAGTATCATTCGCAGGAATAATGATAGAGTCAGGTACCGAACTATAATCCAGGTTTCTGCTTGCACTTCCCGAGTAGCCTAGTTTTACGGTTTGCGGGATCGGGAATGGTGTGCTTCTTTTTACTTCAACCTGTGCAAATGTGCAGCCTTCAACCAGGTAGTTGTAATTGCCGGCTACTCCTGATAAAGATGAATTGAAAGCTAATTTGATATTGGTAGACCTGAAGCTATTTGCTTCCAGAAATACACCCGAATCCAGTACGCAGTCACTACCGTCTGCAATAGCTAGTTTAATATGATACGTTGTACACGGGATAACCGCGGCGCGGGCTGTAAGCACAGTCGTCATGCCAAAGTAGGTTATCGACTGGCCGATTTGGTTATCGTTGTAGTATTGTGCGAAAGGTGAGCCAGGACCCATATTCTGACATTGCGTAGTACTGAATGGTTGAGTGATGGCAGGATCTGTTGTGCTGTTAATTGCAACCGGAATGGTAGTACCAGGTATTAATGCGATATTCGGAGATCCTACAATGCCAGGTCCGGAGAGGAAGAAAGCGAATACATCATTGAAGTTTGAGCAGGAAAACCCATCATATTCTTCCGAACCAAAAACATAGTCAAAAATCAGACTATCTCCATCCGGTATGAAATCAAATTCCAGGATACAGCGGTCATGGGTCGGTACACCGGAAACAGCTGTAAGCAAAGAATCCTCACGATCACCTGGTACCAACTCGTTGCATTCTGACGGGAAAAACGTGGTCTGAGGACCATTCGCGCCTGCTACGTTATTGGCAAGATCAGTTTCTGCCCGTCCGGTAGTAAGAATAATACCGTCTCCTATTCCCAGATTACTGCTGACTACCGTAAAAATACCACTTGCATGACCCTCGCAGTCCAGAACTGGATTAGAGAATTGAATACCTGTTCCAACCAGCGTTTGCACCATCTGCATCGCAGTAATAGAGTCGGTGATATTCACTTGTGTTTTTCCCAAAAAAGGGATAGCGGTGAAAGCGAGTACGGGTAGATATTTGCTAGTAAATCGTTTAAACATAAAATGCCTGTTACAAAAAGCTCTTTGAATCTATACTTTAGACGGCATATTAGCCGCTTTCGTTGGCTTTTTCCCCGGAAAGATATAAAAAAATGAGCCTGCAAAAACAATTGCAGGCTCATTTTTAAATTGGATTAATCGCTTATTTAATAATCCATGCCCATTCCACCACCTGGCATTGCAGGAGCAGCAGCAGCCTTAGGCTCTGGCTTGTCAGCTACAACACACTCAGTAGTAAGCAGCATAGATGCAATAGATGCAGCATTCTCAAGAGCTACACGGCTAACTTTTGCAGGGTCAATAACACCGGCAGCAAGCAGGTTCTCATACTGCTCTGTGCGGGCATTGAAACCATAATCAGCCTTGCCTTCGCGAACCTTCTGTACAACGATAGATCCTTCAATACCAGCGTTTTCTACGATTGTGCGAAGCGGAGCTTCCAGCGCACGGCGAACGATCTGGATACCAGTGTTCTCGTCAGAGTTGTCGCCGGTAACCTTAGCCAGGCTCTCGATAGCGCGGATATAAGCCACACCACCACCAGCTACGATTCCTTCTTCAACCGCAGCGCGGGTAGCATGAAGGGCATCGTCAACGCGGTCTTTCTTCTCTTTCATCTCAACCTCAGAAGCAGCACCTACATACAGTACAGCTACACCTCCGCTCAGCTTGGCAAGACGCTCCTGCAGCTTTTCACGGTCGTAGTCAGAGGTAGTAGACTCAATCTGAGCTTTGATCTGGTTAACACGGGCAGTGATATTTTCTTTTTCACCCTTACCGCCAACGATAGTGGTGTTGTCTTTGTCGATGGTAATGCTTTCAGCCTGACCCAGGTACTGCATAGAAGCATTTTCCAGCTTGTAACCCTGCTCTTCGCTGATTACAGTACCGCCAGTCAACACAGCGATATCCTGCAGCATTTCCTTACGACGGTCGCCAAAGCCCGGAGCCTTCACAGCAGCGATCTTCAGAGATCCACGCAGTTTGTTCACTACCAGGGTAGCCAGTGCTTCACCGTCTACATCTTCAGCAATGATCAACAGTGGACGACCACTCTGTACAGTGCTTTCCAGGATTGGAAGAATGTCCTTCAGCGTGCTGATCTTCTTGTCGTAGATCAGGATATATGGGTTCTGAAGTTCTGTCTGCATTTTCTCTGTGTTGGTCACAAAGTATGGGCTCAGATAACCACGGTCGAACTGCATACCTTCAACCACTTCTACAGTAGTATCAGTTCCTTTTGCTTCTTCCACGGTGATCACACCTTCGTTACCTACTTTCTGCATAGCTTCAGCAATCAGCTTACCGATTGTGTTGTCATTGTTGGCAGAAATAGTAGCCACCTGCTCGATCTTCTGATTGTCGTTACCAACTTTTTCAGACTGAGATTTCAGGTTTTCTACGACAGTAGAAACAGCTTTGTCGATACCGCGCTTCAGATCCATTGGGTTTGCACCTGCAGCTACGTTCTTAAGACCTTCGTTGATGATAGACTGAGCCAGTACAGTGGCAGTTGTAGTACCGTCACCTGCTACATCAGCGGTCTTGGAGGCTACTTCCTTAACCATCTGTGCACCCAGGTTCTCGATAGCATCTTCCAGCTCGATTTCTTTAGCCACGGAAACACCATCCTTGGTTACCCCAGGAGCGCCGAACTTCTTTTCGATAACTACGTTACGGCCTTTAGGACCAAGAGTCACTTTCACTGCGTCAGCCAGAGCGTCAACGCCGCGTTTCATTTTATTGCGTGCTTCTGTATTAAAGAAGAGTTGCTTTGCCATATCTATTTGTTTAATTTGTTTTTAGTGTGTTGATAATTGGTAAACAGTTGCTTATACGATTGCAAGGATGTCGCTTTCGCGCATGATCAGGTAGTCCTGGCCTTCCAGGCTGATCTCTGTACCGGCATATTTGCCATAAAGTACATTGTCACCAGCTTTTACAGATACTGGCTCGTCTTTTTTACCAGGGCCGGCAGCCACTACGATTCCGCGCTGTGGTTTTTCTTTAGCTGTGTCTGGGATAATGATACCACCTGCAGTTTTTTCTTCAGCAGCGGCGGGCTTAACGATTACCCTGTCATGAAGCGGAGTAATGTTTACGTTGTTTGCCATAGTCTATTAAAATTTAGATTTTAGATGATTGTGAATACCCCAGTATCAGATTCTGTGCCGGGCGCCAAAGGTCGGTCAATTTTGCAGAAATGGCTGAAAAAGGTTCAAACTGAGCAGTAGCAGCAGTCAATTTTTCACGGCTGTGTGAAAAATTTTCATTTTTGGCAGAATAGGGGTTGATAATTGTCAATTGTTAATTGTCAATTGTCAATTAGAGGGACTGGAACGGCTTAGAAACGCCTTTGGTACGGGGTAAGAGCGGAGTAAGAGCGGAGTAAGAACGGAGTAAGAAGCAGGTAAGAACGGAGTAGAACCCATGTAAGGGCAGAGTTGAGAATTGAGAATTGAGAATTGATAATTGAGAATTGTCAATTGATAATTGTCAATTGTCAATTAGTGGGGGTGGAACGGCTTAGAGGTGTTTGGTACGGGGTAAGAGCGGGGTTGACAACTGATAATTGGCCAAACGCCGGGGTAAAGCCGA
>JAFAAT010000221.1 GCA_023426425.1 Bacteroidota bacterium
TTCATCCGCTTCGCTCCTGAAATGTATTTTTTTTGTGCCCTTTCACTTACGCAAGCAAGCTCGCGACGCTACAGGGTACAAAAAAGCCCTTGGCTATCACCAAAGGCGTTGTCTTAAGTCGGGGAGACAGATTAGCTCCGCTGATCCTGGGCTTGGGGGAGGCCATTAAGACAAAGCCTTTTCATCCGCTTCGCTCCTGAAAGTCTTTTTTGTGCCCTTTCGCTTACGCAAGCAAGCTCGCGACGCTACAGGGCAAAAAAAAGCCCTTGGCGTTCCGCAAAAGGCTTTGTCTTAAGTGGGGGAGACAGGATTAGCTCCGCTGATCCTCGGGTGGGGGAGGCATCAAGACAAAGCCTTTTCATCCGCTTCGCTCCTGAAAGTCTTTTTTGTGCCCTTTCGCTTACGCAAGCAAGGTTTGCGAGGCTACAGGGCACAAAAAAGCCCTTGGCGTTCCGCCAAAGGCTTTGTCTTAAATCGGGGAGACAGATTAGCTCCGCTGATCCTGGGCTTGGGGGAGGCCATTAAGACAAAGCCTTTTCATCCGCTTCGCTCCTGAAAGTCTTTTTTGTACCCTTTCGCTTACGCAAGCAAGCTCGCGACGCTACAGGGCACAAAAAAGCCTCTGGCGTTCCGCCAAAGGCTTTGTCTTAAGTCGGGGAGACAGATTAGCTCCGCTGATCCTGGGCTTGGGGGAGGCCATTAAGACAAAGCCTTTTCATCCGCTTCGCTCCTGAAAGTCTTTTTTGTACCCTTTCGCTTACGCAAACAAGGTTTGCGAGGCTACAGGGCACAAAAAAGCCCTTGGCTTTCGCCAAAGGCTTTGTCTTAAGTCGGGGAGACAGGATTCGAACCTGCGACCCCCTGGTCCCAAACCAGATGCGCTACCGGCCTGCGCTACTCCCCGAACTTTCTTTAAGCTTTTCCGCACAGAATAAACAGACCGTTGTTCATCCTGTTAAGCGGTGAGGGCGGGATTCGAACCCGCGGTACGCTATAACACGTACGACAGTTTAGCAAACTGTTGGTTTCGGCCACTCACCCACCTCACCTATGCTTTTTGCAGCCCTTATGCTGCTTGTTTTTCAAGAACTTATTCCCTTTTTGCGAAGGGACTGCAAAGATAGCTTTCCTGCAGATAATTCAAAATAATTTTCAGGCTTTTTCCTAAATGCTGGCAAGCTGCACTTTCTGCTGAAGCTCAAGGAGATGCTCCTTGTATTCAATGTCCGTATCCATCAGGTTTTCTACCGTCTGGCAGGAGTGAATTACAGTGGTGTGATCATACCCTCCAAAGTGTTCTCCGATGTTCTTAAGCGAACTTTTCGTAAACTTCTTTGCCAGGTACATCGTAATCTGTCTTGCCTGCACCACTTCGCGCTTTCTGGTCTTAGCCAGCAAACGATCATACGGAAGATGGAAGTATTCACAAACCATCTTTTGAATATTCTCTATAGTAAGCTCCCGCGCTGCAGTCTTCACAAAATTCTTCATCACTCGCTTGGCAAGATCAAGATCAATCTCCTTCTTATTCAGAGTAGCCTGTGCGAATAAAGCAATTAATGCACCTTCCAGTTCACGAACATTACTCTGTACATTATAAGCTACATACTTCACCACGTCTTCCGGAATCTCTAGTCCCTCCTGGCGCATCTTCACATGCAAAATATCCTGCCGCGTTTCGAAGTCTGGCGCCTGTATATCGGCATTCAGTCCCCAGCGGAAACGACTAAGCAAACGCTCCTGCATACCCTCCAGATCACGCGGCGGAGTATCACTGGTTAAGATGATCTGCTTACCGCTTTGATGTAGATGGTTGAATATTGCAAAGAATACATCCTGCGTCTTAGTTGCAGGAACGAACAGATGAATATCATCCAGGATCAACACATCAATGAGCTGATAGAAGTGGATGAAATCATTGATCTCATTATTCTTTGAGTGATCGATAAACTGATTGATAAATTTCTCTGCACTCACATAAAGCACAGATTTGTTTGGATGCAATCTTCTTACTTCATTACCGATTGCCTGCACCAGGTGAGTCTTACCCCAACCCACACCGCCAAAAACTACCAGCGGGTTGAAAGAGGTAGCACCAGGCTTTTGCGCAACATGCAAACCTGCCGAACGGGCTACCCTGTTGCAATCGCCCTCTACATAGTTTTCAAACACGTAGTTGGCATTTAGTTGTGGGTCTATTTGCACTCTCTTCAGACCCGGGATAGCATAAGGTGTTTTAATATTGGAAGGATCGTCCCACTTCAGGGGCATATCCACATAATTCGAATCTTTTGAAGGCTTGTGATGTGTGCTTCCCGGCATGTTTATGGAAGCAGGGTTTCTATTGGAAGCCTTACTCTCCATGAGTATCCTGTATTCAAGTCTGCCTTCCTTACCCAGAACTCGTTTGATTGTCTTTCCAAGCAATTCTACATAATGTTCCTCAAGCCACTCATAAAAAAACTGGCTGGGTACCTGGAGTGTGAGAATATTTCCAGTGAGCGCAGCCGCACGGATAGGTTCAAACCAGGTTTGATAGGTGCGCCAGTTTACGTTGTCCTTTATAATTCCTAAACATTTTGTCCATACAGCTTCTGCGTCGTTTAAAGTATTGTTGGATGTATTGTAAAGATGATGCTCCATGTTTTGGTTAGTCGTTCATCAAGTTAAGTTGTTTTTGTCAGAATGCTGCTACATTAGTGGAGACAATTTTTCCAGCCTGTCAGTCAAAATTGCAAGCTCAAAAATTGCTAATCCCCGTAAATTATTTTATTAGTTTAATGCCACAAGACCCTTTTCTGCACTGTATTTCGGTGATCTCCCTATGTTCTTCTGTGAAGACGAAATTGCCAACATTTTGTTGAAAAAAAAAATCACATCGCTCTTGTTTGTTTGCCGATTATTACAGATTGAGCATTGAAAAGTTTGGTGCTTTTTTTGTTATCAAAAACAAAATCCAGACGCCCCAACCTGAGGCCTGCCCAGCCTGCCTGTGCCACATAAACACTCCCACCCCGACGGTTACTAACTACAGTGGGCTGATCTAAAAATGTATGTGTATGCCCTCCCAGTATCACGTCGATTCCTTCAGTCTTTTTTGCCAAAGACACATCGCTGATCCTGCCCGAGGCATACTCATATCCCAAATGGGACAAACAAATGACAAAGTCGCATTTCTCCCGCTTCCTCAGTTGGTCTGCTGTAGCTTGTGCTGTATGCACAGGATCCAGATACCTGGTGGCGCCAAAAGCCTCATCCGGTACTAACCCCTTCAGCTCAATTCCAATACCGAATACGCCTACTCTCAGACGTCCTTTGGAGAAGACCTGATAATCCTTTGTTTTCCCTTCAAGAGCGGTTCCTGCAAAGTCATAGTTGGAAGTAAGAACAGGAAAGTTCGCATGCTGCAGTTGCATAGCAAACCCTTCTACACCTGCATCAAAATCGTGGTTGCCCATAGTCACCGCATCGTACTGCATCATGCTCAACGATCTGATTTCCGGTTCACCTTTATACAAATTAAAATATGGAGTTCCCTGAAAGATATCACCAGAGTCAAACAGCAATACATGTTCCTCTTCCTGCCTGACTTTTTTAATCAACGACGCACGTGCAGCTACCCCTCCTAGTCCTGCATGCCTGCTGCCGTCATCGGGAAATGGTTCAAGTCTGCTATGCACATCATTGGTATGTAGAATAGTAAGCCGCATGCTCCTGGATGCAGCCAGGCTCGCAAATGGAAATCCACCCGCAAGAAGCAATCCCCCGCCAATAGCGGCCTTCCTAAGGAACTCCCTTCTATTCTGCATATCTGACTCTGTTTTCTATCTCTGGATGTAATGGTCTGCCATATCGCTCCAGATTCATCACATATTCAATCAGCGCATCCCTTACAAATATTGTAGTGTATTTCTTTTCAAGTGGCACAAGAAAATCGCAATGATCACCACCTTTTGCGATATAGTCACTCATTGCCACTTTATAGATAATATGATCATTTACCGGTTTCCCGCCAACTTTAATGTTTTCAGCCCGCTTGTCCTTTATCTCATAAGTTAATCCGGCAACCGGCCAGCCTCGCGCTCTTGCCATATGAGTGCAAAACTCTTTCAGTACTTCGCCAGGTACGTCTACTATGGTAAGCATGTTGTCAAACGGCATCAGCTCATAGATCAAACCGCGTGTTAGCTTTCCAGGTGCTAAATAAGGCAATCGTATCCCACCATAGTTCATCACCGATGCCACAACTTTATGATCTATCTTCTGTGCGGCTACCAATTGTGCGTCCGCCATGAAATTACCAAGAGTAGATTCCGGTTGTGCTTTTGACAACGGTATGTCTGTATGTCCGATCACTACCTGCATCTGGGTGTCAACGCCAATCTTGTAAGGAGCAAGCATTGCCAATATTCCACTATCAGCAGCAATGCCTGGATCTACAACATAATATTGGTTGTTACTACTTTGAACAAATAAAGATTTGCTGCACGATTGTAACAGGGTAGGGGCAATTACTAATGCAAGCAGGAGCGTACGGTGAGGCTTCATTCGTAAGTAGTTTAAACGCTTACAACTGGCCAAAATTACTATACTAGATCTTAGATACCACGGCGACCCGCGCTTAATTCTCCTTTGATTATTTTTGAAGCATGATCAACAATTCGCGGACAGGACATCTCATAAAAAGAAGAATCATTTCACCAATCAGAGAGTTTATCAGTGACAGCCGTGCCGTTGGAATCACTTTAATCGTCTGTACCATCATTTCTTTGATCGTAAGCAATAGCGCCTGGTCGGGTTCTTATATTGGTTTCTGGGAGAAAGAAATACATATCCCCGTCCCCGGCCTGCATGTGCCTCATACCATTTTGCACATGATCAACGACGGACTCATGGCAGTGTTCTTCCTGCTTGTGGGGATGGAGATCAAGCGCGAATTGGTCGTCGGTGAGTTGTCAAGCGTCAAAAAATCCATACTGCCCATTGTTGGTGCCATTGGAGGAATGGTGGTTCCCGCAGGCATTTACATGCTCTGGTGCGGCGGTACTCCCTATAGCCATGGCTGGGGCATACCCATGGCCACAGACATAGCATTCTCGCTAGGCATTTTATCCCTGCTCGGCAAACGCGCTCCACTGTCTCTGAGGATTTTCCTTACAGCCCTTGCAATCATAGATGATCTCGGCGCTATTGTGGCTATTGCCATCTTCTACACCAGCTCAATCAGCTGGATGTATCTTGCCTATGCAGGTGCTGTCTTCGCAGTGCTTGTTGCAATGAGTCTCTTCAAAGTGCAAAAACATTTTTTCTATTTCGCGCTCGGTCTTGTCCTCTGGTACCTGGTCTTCAATTCCGGAGTCCACGCAACTGTGGCTGGAGTGCTTCTTGCTTTTACGATACCTCTCAAAAAAATTCACAAGCTTGAACATGCCCTCCATGATCCAGTGAACTTTATCATTCTTCCTTTATTTGCACTGGCAAATACAGCTATCCTTTTGCCAACTGATATCGCCGCTGTTTTCACTTCCAATGTACATCACGGCATTTTCACCGGTCTTCTGATAGGCAAACCGTTAGGAATATTCCTGCTCTGTTTCATCGTCGTAAAACTCGGCATTGCCAATCTACCCGAAAACATGACCTGGAGGCATCTGATTGGTATGGGACTAATAGCCGGTATCGGATTTACCATGTCTATTTTTATCGCCACGCTTGCCTTTGATCAGGTTGAAACTCAGCTGGTCGCGAAAGTCGCGATTATGGGTGCGTCATTGACTGCGGGGGTTCTGGGTTTTGTATTCCTCAGACTCTTAGCCCCTGACAAATACGTCGTGAAAGATCCGGATGGACCTGCTCTTCAGGAAAAACCTTAAAGCTGAAAGAAAACCAACATTACCGACTATTAAACCCTCAAAATATCGGCCGCATGGTCCCTAAGGTCGCTAGCGTCCCTAAAGTTCCTATTGTCCCTACCGTCCCTAAGGTCTCTAAAGTCCCTACCGTCCCTAAGGTCCCTACCGTCCCTAAGAAAACTGCCAAACCTTCGATACTCCTTGATACTCCCTGCCTACTATTCGCCCGGATAACGGGCCCCGGACTGGACTTGTCCTGTCCAACGAAATCCTGGCTGAACACTGTAGAAAAGCTGGTTTGCCTCAGTCGCACAATCCTCCATCGCTCAGCAGTAGGAGTAAAACAGCTCTTTATTTCTCTATTAACATCTCGTTAATTCGTTAAAGTGAGGAATATCAAAATCCATATCATCAATCTGTTCAATCACTGATAACATTATCCACCATTTATCCCCGTGAAAGCCTTTACTGGTGGGATAAATGGCTGTTGTTTATATGGAAATCCTGTGTCAATTTTGGTGTAGAAGAGAGAGCGAATTACTGCATCAGAGGGCAGTAGACGAACTGAAATCACCTTCATCTTGTCACAAAATTTAAAACTTTTTAAAACCTTAATTGATGGGTTACAAGGCTTTTGCGAGCATGTGTGTCGCTGTTATTGGCAATGAAAAATTGAGTGCTGTATTGGCGCAGGGACTTGCGCTCGCAGATCACGAGGTCTTCATCGGAATCAAAGAAGATCAAAGTATCTACTTCGACTTCCTGGTCGACGAGTTCGACAACATTCACGTAACTACTGTAGGCGATGCCGCCGAACACGCAGATCTGATCATAATGGCAGCAGCTCCGGACGATGTACGGGAGATGGCTTACCTGCTGGATGATGTGAGATCAAAAGTGATCATCGACGTGAGCAACATGAATGCATCTGTTGGCAAGGCCTACCTCAATACACTTCATGCTATCAAGGCAATCACTGGCTCTCGCCATCTGGTTAAGTGTTTCAATGCCGCCGGTTTTCAACCATTAGCCGGGATCTCAGGTGATAATAAAATTGAAATGTTCGTAGCAGGCGATGATCTTAAAGCAAAGGAAACTGCAAAGATCATAGCACGCGACCTCGGCTTTGCCGACTGTCACGATTTCGGCGGTAGTGATTCAGTACCACTGCTCGATGAAATGGCGATTTGTTACCATCACCTCGCTGCCAGACAGGAACAGGGCGAAAAAATTGCAATTACAATATCCCGTCAGTAAAACGACCAGGTAAGGAGAAGGCAGAGTCATCGAACAAATGACTCTGTCCATTTTCTCTGGATCTACCAGCCCGACGCCAGCACGTCAGCTATGTGCATGGTACGCATAGAAAGGTTGTTCTTATCAATATACCCCTGCATATGCATCATGCAGCTAACATCTGTTGTTATCATGTAGTTTGCTCCGGTCTCCAGTGCACTCGACACTTTCGTCTGTGCCATTCCCACCGATATTGGCTCGTACTTCACGGCGAATGTACCCCCAAAACCACAGCAGGTTTCTGCCTCCTTCATTTCTACTAGTTCCAGGCCCTTCACATGGGCAAGCAGTTTCCTCGGACCTTCTTTAATACCACACTCTCTTAAAGCCCCACAGGCATCGTGATAGGTGGCTTTCCCTTCCAGCTTCGCGCCCACATTCTCAGCCTTGAGCACCTCAGTAAGAAACTCTGTAAATTCATACATACGCTTCCTTACCTGATTGCTGCTATTGTGCTCGGGAGAATTCTCAAATAGCTTATCAAAATAGTTTCTTGCATACCCTGTACACGAACCACTGGGAGCGACGATATACCCATCTCCACTAAAGTCATTCAGAAACTTGCGCGCCACTGCTCTGGCCTCATCCCAAAAACCCGCGTTAAATGCAGGTTGCCCACAGCAGGTTTGTTTGCTGTTAAACGATACTTTACAACCAAGCTTCTCCAGCACCTTCACCATGTTCATTCCAGTCTCCGGATATAGCTGATCTACAAAGCAGGGTATAAAAAGTTGTACATGCATCTGCTAAACTTGCTGTTTTTTAATTTGCCTGTTGCGACAAAGGCTAATCATCTTAAGTGCTGTAAGCGCGGCCTCTTGTCCTTTGTGACCATGAACTCCTCCCAAACGCTCCCAGGCCTGCTCCTCTGTGTCAAGTGTCAGTACACCGAAAATCACAGGTATATCAAGCGCAATGTTCAATTGGCCAATCCCCTCTGTCACTGCCTTGCACACATATTCAAAATGGGGAGTCCCTCCTCGTATCACTGCACCAAAAGCAATAACCGCCTCCGGCCACTGTGCTTCCTCCAGAGTCTGACCATGCTGCCAGATTCTTCTGCATGCAAATGGTAGTTCAAAACTGCCAGGCACTGCCACCTTATCTACTATCACTGCTCCAAACTTTGCAAGTACTTCCTCGCAACCTTCCATTTGTGCAGCCACAATCTTGTCGTTCCATTCCGTATAAGCAATCGCTACACGCGCACCTTTCAAGTGTGCAATGCCGCTGGTGTCGAAGAGGGTTTCACTGTGTTGAGACTGAGCCATGTGTCCTAATTGCGCTGCAAGGTAGCGCAAATAAAAAAGGTTAAAAAGCTTTACGCCTTTTAACCTTCTATCTTTAGATACTTAATTCTATTCTATTACCCCTAGCCGGGCAAGTTCCTTCTCTGTATCACGGGCTTGCTGACTCTTCGGAAATTCATCCCGGATTCTCTTCAGGCTTGCAATTGCATCCTCATTCTGGTTAAGCATAGTCTGCGCAATCGCCGCACGATACAGGTACACTGGCGTAAGAACGTCATTTTCGTTATCACCTGCAGCCTTCTTGTATTGTTCAATACCTTCCTTCGTTTTGCCAGCTTCCATATAGGCATCACCCAGTGCACCCCAGGCAGCATATTGCACGCTTGTTCCTTCACCATCGAATTCCTGCAAGTGCTTAATGGCAGAATTCGCATCTCCAAGCTTCAGGTAGCTAAGGCCGGCATAATACTGCGCCAGATTGCCACTTTCTGTGCCGCCATAGCGCTTAATGATCTGAAGTAGACCAATATGCTGACCATCGCCATTAAGTGCTTTCTGAAGCGAGTCTGTAGCAAAATACGTCTGAGCATAAGCAATCGCATTTGCAGCCTTGGTTTCTTTCGGTGCCTTCACGAATTTCAGATATGCAAATACACCGACTACTGCCAGCAGCACTACCATACCTATGGTATTGATCCGCTTACTGTTTTTCTCGTAAGTGTCCTGAATATTGTCGAGAGGGTTGGAGTCCTGAATAGTAGTCCTGGTCTCCGGGTGGTTTTTAACGGTGTTTGCCATAGTATGTGTGTGAAAATAGAACTTTATTTGTTGATAATGTGATAATTAGTGCTAGTCTGTAATATACGGATAGTTCTGGTCAACATAGATATCCTTGTACAGTTCACTGTCGTCAGGATATGGACTTTCCTCTGCAAACCGAACAGATTCTTCTACCTCCCCGCGCACCTTTTCATTAATTGCCTCAATCTGCTCCTCAGTAGCCCATTTGTTGTCCATTATCGTCTTCAGCACCTGGTTGATCGGATCTTTCTCCTTATACTCCTCCAGCTCTTCTTTTGTGCGGTATTTCGCAGGATCGCTCATAGAGTGGCCTCTGTAACGGTAGGTTTTTATCTCAAGGAAGGTAGGTCCGCCTTGCTCCCTGGCCCGGCGCACTGCACGCTCAATAGCCTTGTGAACTTCTTCGCAACTCATACCATCTACCGAATCAGCAGGCATATCATATGCATCAGCAAGTCTGTAAATGTCAAGCACCTTCGACGTCCTGGATACAGATGTACCCATAGCATAATGGTTGTTCTCACAAATGAAAACTACCGGCAGGTTCCAGAGCATAGCCATATTAAATGACTCATGCAGCAAGCCTTGTCTTGCCGCACCATCACCAAACATGCAAATCGTTGCTCTGTCATTGCCAAGGTACTGATCCGCAAAAGCAATACCGGCACCAAGTCCGATCTGCCCACCTACGATACCATGACCGCCAAAGAATCTTTTCTCCTTCGAAAAGAAGTGCATTGATCCGCCCTTTCCCTTGGTACAGCCAGTCGCCTTGCCGTAAAGCTCAGCCATACATTCGTTCGCAGTGATGCCTTTTGCTATCGCTAATCCATGGTCCCTGTATGCCGTAATAATATTATCATCATCCCGGATGGCGGTCATCATCCCCGCCGCAACTGCTTCCTGACCAATATACAAATGGCAAAATCCGCGGATCTTCTGCATACCATACAGTTGCCCCGCCTTTTCCTCGAACCGACGCAACAACAGCATAATCTCGTA
The DNA here is from genome assembly GCA_023426425.1 of Bacteroidota bacterium. Lineage (GTDB taxonomy): Bacteria > Bacteroidota > Bacteroidia > Chitinophagales > Chitinophagaceae > JAFIGV01. Next base: position 10,202 of record JAFAAT010000221.1, read on the forward strand.
CCAGTATAAATAAGTTTCCTTACCGAATGGAGTCTGCACTGATTTTTTAAATTTGTGCGAAAATATAAAAACTTTCGTTCCTCCACGCGCCGCTTGACCAGTATTAAGAAAATAACGTTACTACAGTTTAAGAATTATAATGCTGCGTCATTCGAGTTCAAAGCTCCTGTGGTATGTATAACCGGCCCCAACGGCAGCGGCAAAACCAACCTCCTTGACGCTGTCTACTACCTCTGCTACACCAAAAGCTATTTCAGCACCTCACAACAGAATGCCGTCAAAACAGGCACCGATGGCTTCCGACTGGAAGGTGTTTTCGTCGACACTGCAGCAGGAAACGAAGTAATTGGCTGTAAATGGAAGGCAGGAAAAAAAGAAGTATTCATCGGTGGTGTAGCCTACGAAAGAATAACAGACCACATCGGAAAGTTCGCAGCTGTGATGATAGCCCCCGATGACATGGAACTCATTAATGGAGGCAGCGAACTACGCCGTAAATGGATGGACGGCATTCTGAGCCAGACCAACAAAGACTACCTGGAGCGCCTCTTCCTCTATCAAAAAATTCTGCTTCAGCGTAATGCCTGGCTAAAAATGTACGCGCACCAGGCCGCCAATCAGGTTGAGCTCGACTACTACAGCGCCCAGCTTGCAGCCGCAGGCGCTTTTATTCATACTGCGCGAGCTGGGTTCATCGAACGTTTTATCCCTTTGCTCTCCCGATACTACGAAATTCTTTCAGGCGGCAGGGAGCAGATCCGCATTTCCTACAATTCCGACCTCTCTGTAAAACCTCTGGATCACTGGCTTGCCGAAGGGCTCGAGCACGATTTCCGCCTTCAGCGCACGCTCCGAGGCATCCATAAAGACGATCTGGATCTGTTTGTCAACGACCTGCCTCTAAAGCAATTTGGCTCTCAGGGGCAAAAGAAAAGCTACCTCTTCGCCATCAAGCTCGCACAATATGAGTTCCTTAGCCAGGAGCTTGGCCGAAAGCCCATTCTCCTGCTCGACGATATTTTTGAAAAGCTCGACCAACGCCGGATGGAGGCATTGCTGTCTGTTATCCGTGACCCAGCCTTCGGACAGGTCATCCTCACTGATACGCATCGCGATAGGGTAGGGGAGGCCTTCGGTGCAGGGACCGAAATTCAGTTCATACAGCTGTAGTTATGATTTCCAGCTGCTGATGTCAGTAACTTAAAAAAATTATCAGTTTGGAAAAGTTGAGCCGAGCTACAGAGCACCTACAGAACACCTACAGAACACCTACAGAGCGTTTACTTCAGACATACTTCCTGATCAGGCCATGATCACACCTTGATAAAAAGGTTCCAAAGCCTAACTGGAGATATCGCATGTCCCATTCTGAATGCTTTCGGGTTCGGACATTCAAAACTGCTGGACGGGGTGTTTTACCCGGGCATGATTCCACTCCTGCATGCTTTTATTTCCCGCTAGAAATCAGAAAAAAAGCCTTCCCGCAGGAAAGCTTTTCTCTTTGAAGACTATAGGTGAATTAATCTTCTTCATATTCATAAGTCTCTTTGCTTCTGTAGCTGGGCTCACCATTTCCACGCATCTTCTTCTGCCAGCCCAGTACATAACCCAGGCGGAATGATGGTGTCACATATGGCGCCAATCCAAATGAAGAGTTCACTTCGCTTTCTCCACCACCGACTGCTTCCACTTCCATGTTTCTGAATGCAATTCCATAACCCAGTTCAAAACCGAGGTACACCTTTGGAAGAATGTAATAATCCATGCCGGTAAATCCGCGTAAGCCAATTCCAAATGAATTGATGTTGCCCAGATCCTCATCATCTATTTCAGAACCAATTCTTGCATAACCTACCTGAACATCAGCACCAATATAGGTGTTTAGCCTTTCCGCAGGGGTGTACATCTTTTCTATACCATAACCTACTCCAATTCCAAACACAGAAGAGGTAAAGTCCTCCATTGTGTTCGAACCGTAGCTAAGGTTAAGCATGAACCTATGAACGATATTGTTACTTCCAAACTTCCTCACCTTCAACATCGGGAATGATCCAAGTGACATCGAATCAGGGATCAGAAAGTTATTGAAGCCGTCATTCAGATGAAAAACTGGTCCTCCGCTAAGATCCAGGTTGGCTTGTGTTTCCACCAGCCAATCTCCTGTGGTCGGAAGGTTAAAAGTTCCCCTGTCATTCCTTATCTGTGCAGATGCCTGCTGGGCAGTAGTAGTTGTTAATACCGCTCCAAGTAAAAGTGCTGGTAAAATGATTTTTTTCATTGAGCTAGACATTTGGAAACAAATATAGTGTGGCGACAATAATTATTAGAGCATTCTAAAAGAAAAATCTCCTTTCCGCCCTCGTACTGCCAGACAGGGCATAAGTTTTTTACTGCTTACACAGTACTTAAATGGAACAACGCGAAGATTTATGGGACAAAAGATCAAACAGGACGGAAACCAGAAAGGCCGCTCCCTAAAGGAAGACTTGAAAAGACTCGATGAAGCAGGCCTCCTCGACAAAAGCTCAAAGGAGAAAAGCAACTCAGACGACGTAAAGAAACAACAGGAAACAGGGGACACCGGAAAGTCCGATCGCAGATTGTAAGCTCCGGAAACAAACTCCACTATGGCAAAAAAGGTTTCCCTTAAGGGGATATGGCATGTAATAAAAGCCACTTTCAGCGGGTTCATCGACGACAATATTGTCAAGCTTAGCGGTGCACTTGCTTATTTTACTGTGTTTTCAATGGGGCCGATGCTCATTGTTATCATCTCCATCCTCAGCTTTTTCCTGGGAGAAGAGGCTGTAACCGGCCAGATTTACGGCACGCTCCAGGGTTTTATGGGTCCCGATGCAGCAGTACAGCTGCAGGAGATCATAAAGAACGCAGCAGTCAGCGACCGCGGTGGCTTCGCCGCCACAGTAGGCATTATCACTCTTTTAATCGGTGCCACCACCGTTTTCGCAGAAATACAGGACTCCATCAACACAATCTGGGGCATAAAACCAAAGCCAGAAAAGGGCTGGCTTAAAATGATCAAGAATCGTTTCCTTTCATTTTCCGTTATTATCAGCCTTGGGTTTATTCTTTTAGTATCCCTTGCTGTCACTGCAGTCATCGAAGGGTTTAACAATAGCCTACAGCAACGCTTCCCCGACGTGGCAATCATCATCTTCTATATCCTGAACTATGTCATCAGTCTTGCAGTCATCACTGTCATTTTCACCGTCATATACAGGGTGCTCCCTGATGCGGAAATAGAGTGGAAGGATGTGCTCCCGGGCGCCATCGTTGCCGCCTTTCTCTTTCTGCTCGGCAAGTTCGGCGTCTCATTTTATATCAGCCAGGCGGATATAGGCTCCACATTCGGCACTGCCGGATCTCTCGTGATTCTTTTGCTTTGGACCTATTTCTCTGCAATCGTACTCTACCTCGGCGCGGAGTTCACCAAAGCTTATGCAGTCAACTTCGGTTCCGAAATAAGACCAGCCCATTACGCTGTTACCACCAAAGTCGTGGAGGTTGAAACAGGAGACCAGTCGATTCAGGAAAAAGAACAATCTAAAAAAATACCACCTTCCTAATACTTCAAACTTCGCAGCAATGGTGTTAGATACTTCTCTCTTTTTTGCCTCCTGCTTTGACAAAGCCAGGTCAAACTGCATGCTGATAATGAATGAAGCAGGCATCATCCTCCAGGTCAACCGGGCTTTTACTACCACCTTTGGCTATGAAAATTCAGATCTTGTGGGGAAGAACTTTTCTGTACTCTTCATAGAGGAAGACCGCGCAAAACAAGCTCCGGAAAGTGAACTTATCCGTGTAAGAGAGCAAGGTAGTTCCCTCGACACCAACTTCGTACTGAATAAAAATGGTGTTGCAACCTGGGCATCTGGGGAAAGCCTCCTTGTGAAAACAGGAGAGGGAGAGCATTGCGTGGTCAAGATGATTCACGAAATACATGCACAGAAGCTGCTCGAAAAGTTCCTGATGGAGGCCAACGAATTCATCAATACCATTTTCGACTCAGTGAATGCGTCTGCATTGCTGGTAATAGATGTGCGTCTGAAGATCATCCGCATGAATACTCACTTCTTCAAAATGTTCAACCTGCCCGAACAGCCTATCGAAGGTCACAGGCTGGCAGATATCAACCACCCCCTGTGGACAGATTCAGGCCTGCAGCAGAAGATTCGTGAACTGATGGTGCAGGGTGCATTTGAACGCGGCGTGGTGTTCGATTTTACAGTAGGTGAAAAGCAGAAGTACCGCATCCGCGGCAAGCTGATTAATGGCATCGTAGGGATAGACAAACGAATTCTGCTGGTGATAGATAACTAAATAAAGAAGCTGCGCCTGCACATCTGAAGGGGCAGCTTCTTCAATACGCTGTTGTTATTGCCTGGTGGCTACCAGGTCCAGCTCAATATTGACTTTCTCAGATATAAAGTTGTCCCCCAGGGTCTTATCGTTTCCATAATTCATCTGCCATTGTGTACGATCAATGTCAAAGTTAGCTTCTGCTTTAAGTCTCTGATCGTCTAGTTCCACACGCGCAGGGAATGTCACATTCTTTGTCGTCCCCTTCAGCGTCAGGTTTCCACTGATGTTGAAGTTGGCGCCATCTACTATTGAAGTATCATTTCCGGAAGGCTGATAGGGTGTAACTCCGGTAATCTCAAAATTCGCTGTGCCAAATTTCTCAGCATCGAAAAAATCTCCACTCAGCAGGTGGGGGCGTAGCTTGTTCTGAAACATTTCTCCCTGCTCCTCCAATTCCATAGAATTGATGTTTATTACAAAGGTTCCACCTGTAATCTGGTTGTTCGCTACGCTCACATTCCCCGATGATAAGCTAAGGCGCCCTGGGTGGTTCTTGCCCACACCATGCCCTACAAACCGGATTCTGGATTCCGCCGTGTCTACAGTAAATGTCTGTCCGGCAGCATTCGCTACCTCCTGCTGGTCGGTTATGGTTGCTTCATCGCCTTTTGGAGCGTCACTGCAGGCAGCAAAAAGAAATAGGGCCGATCCAATGGCTAATGTGTTGATCTTCAGCATAATACTTTGGTTTTGTGGTTTTAGTTTCAAATGATGAACACAGGCACAAAAACTGCACCTGTAATTATGCACCAATATATGGAAGAGTTTGTTTGCGAATTGTGAAAAAAGATTTAATTTGTAGTCCCGATAGTTGTTTCACCTAAAAAGAATACAAATGAAAAAACTTGCCTTAATAATGACCCTCCTGATAGGCGCTGCAGGTAGCGTTCAGGCCCAACCTTCCGCTGCTACTCAGGGTGATAAATCTGAGTTGACTGTGATAGCAACGAAGGAAACTGATAAACTCGACCGGCTTGTAAAACTTACTCCAGAACAGAGAACTAAGATCTATAACATCAATCTTTCACTAGCACAGAGAACTACCATTCTCGAGAAAAGTGACAATGCGGACAAAAGCACCCTTGAGCGGGAGTTGGAAACATACCGGGAAGAAATGTACCATCAGACGCTTACACCTGAACAAGCGGCTACCTATATGAAAGCAGTCAAGGCCAAATAAGCTGTTTATGTTAAAGAAAAAGATCGCCAGTTTCTACGGCGATCTTTTTATTTCAGGTCACTTTCCACCCCCGCGCCCATTGTTGTTTCTTTTGGATGCGCGGTTGCTCTGGCTCCCGGGCTTCCGGGTCTGTTCATTTTCGGCCTCCTTCGCCAGCCTGTCAAAATCTGATGCACTGGCGTTAGACTTTACGTTCTCACGGCTGCTCTTTGGCTCTTTACGATCTTTGTTCTTTGCCATAGTAAAAGGTTTAGCTCCAAAGACCTAAAAATGATGCCCCCGGCAGCTAATCTTTTGCTTTCGCTCCAGGGTCCGGAACCTCGAGTTTAAACCTTCTGAGTTGTGGCGCCTTCATCCAGGTTATTGCCACAATAATGATAGTCATGCACCCTCCAAAGATCACCGCCGGCACTGTACCCATCCATTTGGCTGTAATGCCGCTTTCAACTTCTCCAATTTCATTGGATGAACTGATAAACATGGTGTTTACTGCAGATACCCTGCCCCGCATATCGTCAGGTGTATAGAGTTGCAGGATAGTGCTGCGTATCACAACACTCACTGCATCCAACGCTCCACTAATTACCAGCATAATGAACGATAAGTAAAAGTTTCTGGAGATTGCAAAGACAATAATAGCAGCCCCATAACCCGCAATGCTCCAGAGTAGTTTTACACCTGGCTTGTGTT
>JAFAAT010000025.1 GCA_023426425.1 Bacteroidota bacterium
AAAGGACAGGGACAGGGGGAGAATACGACTGGTATTGACTAGACACAAATTTATACTAAAATTGAGCGAAAGTAACCCAGTCGGAAGATATAAATTTAAACATAAAATAGAAAGTTATGGCCTGGCAGGAACATGAAAACAGCTTATACCGATCCTTTAGCTTTACAGATTTTTCGGAGGCATTTGCCTTCATGACCCGGGTGGCCCTGCTTGCAGAACAGCAGAATCACCATCCCCGGTGGACCAACGTCTGGAACAAGGTGGAAATCTGGTTAAACACCCATGATGCAGGCGATGTAGTGACCGACAAGGACCGTAAACTTGCCAAAGCGATCGATAAGCTGCTAGCTTAATCTATCCGGAATACGGGATAAAGCAAATGGGAGGGTTCATACCAGGGCGAATTCCTGTAAATGAAATCCAACTGCGCCTCAGCGTCCTTTGCAAAGCTGCTGTCGGCTGTTTTCCGCGCTTGCAGCTTTTCCCTGAGTGAAGGTTGCTGGCTCAGGAGCCGGGCTGCCTCGTCTTCAAAGACGTAATCACTGAAATACTCCTTCTGCTGAAGTATTGCATCAAAGAATCCCCAGGCAAAGAAGGCGTCCGGAGCATTGGGCTCCAGCGTCTCCACCAGATAGCGCCTGGCTGGTTGATTAAGTGGAATGAGGTAATCGCCTTTGAGAAGCCTTACAGTTTCTCTGCCCGTTTTGAACCGCACTTTCGAATGGAGATAATGCCCTTCATATGGGCGCCTGCTTGTTTCGTAGTCGGTGATCCTGTAGGTGGTCAGCTCAACTGTGCTGTCCTGCCGGAGCTGGCTCATCTGCACGCCGTTCATTTTTAGGCGGCTGACCACCCTGTGCCAGCCCTGCCGGATGATATAGTACCTCGGAACCGTAGCCGTGGCCGCAGGCAGAAAGTAGTTGTAGAAGCGTACCGTCTTCTCGTATGGCTTGTTTTTATCATAGTATAGCCTCGGCAGTCCGGACACTTCACTGGGTTTGTAGGCAGCCTCATACCCCTTGAAAGCTATACCGGTAAAACGGGTGGTGTCCACCTGCCAGTCGATGACCAGTTCCTTCGCCTGAGCAATCTGTTCAGCTTCCTGCCGGCGGATGTCTTTTATCCTCTCACCATTCTCGCCAGCAAACCTGATAAAGCTAACCATCAACTCATAAGTTGCTTTTACCCTCTGATTATAAGGCTTCAGCATGTGGGTTTCAGGAACGAAGGCAAGGGTGCCGAATAGCGCTGTAAAGCCACTGGCAAACCGTGGCAAATCATAGAACTGGCGCCAGCCACTGTCGGGGGTATGACCCCAGTGATTCACATAGGGCACCAGGTCAAAGCCCTTCAGTGCCATATCCTTATAGATCCATGGTTCCAACTCCCTGCTCAGGTAACTGCCAAGTACGCTCCCGGTCTTTTGCTCGTTGCCGGACAGCAGCGTCATCACATGCTGGTAATCTGCTCCATTGCTGACATGATTGTCAATAAAGATGTCCGGGTTCAGCTGGTGGAAAAGCTTTACCAGGCTTTGTGTTTCCCGGGCATCCATCTTTATAAAATCCCTGTTCAGGTCCAGGTTCTGAGCATTGCCACGAAATCCAAAAGCTTCAGGACCATTCTGGTTGGCCCGGCTATAACTGCCTCGATTGAGTGCCCCGCCGATATTGAATATAGGTATAACAGCCAGTACTACCTGTTCAGGCACTTTGATCTTTCCCAAAGCAGCATCACGGAGTAACATCATACTGGCATCTATGCCGTCTGGTTCTCCCGGATGAATGCCATTGTTGATGAGGATAATCACTTTGTTTTGCTCTTTCCACTTCCTGACATCGAAACGTTTGTCGCCAGAATAATACACCACATGCAGTGGATGGGCCACATCAGTTCTGCCGGCTGAAGTCATCTGAATGGTGCCAGACTGTTGATCCAGCCTATTGTACCAATCGATTGCTTCTGCATAGCTGGCGGTCTGCGTACCGCCTGAAAGTTCATAGCGGGTGAGTAGCTCCTGGCAAAAACCTGCCGCAGTCATGCCCATCAGGAATGTAGAGAGAATAAATGACTTCGCATTCATGGAAGCAAAATAGTCAATCTGCCCAACTGAAGAGGTGCTTTTCGTTTCTCTACAACTGATGTCATTTCGGGATACTCTCCAGAACAACCAATGGGGAGCACCTGCCGACTTTTTGAAATTGGGCGATACTATGTCCCTGCATACGGGAGCCAAACTGGCAGGAACATTACTCACGCCGACCACTCGCGCAACGTCCCTAATATCCCTCAATGACTCGCGGCGGAAACTTGCCTAATAGAAATTCTGTCGCTCAGCCCATGGTTGCGCCTTAAATAGCGATTGATGCAGCACAATCAAGGAAGTGTAGCATCCTCACATTCCTGAACTGAGGAGACTGCGTGTAAGTGACCGCGTTTTTTAGCGCTTGTCGATGATAAGCGAACTGCGTAACGCGCGTCTAGCCATCCGAGCCTGCCCTGAACTGGATTCAGGGCTTCGCGGAGCATTAAGCGGCGGCGCCTTTCCTGCCCGAACCCAACGGGGGGCGGGTGCGCCTCCCGACTCTTCGGGATTGGGCGCAGCAAAAGTGGCAAACAGATGGGCAGCGGCACGGTTGTTTTTTACCCAGTAAAAACACCCTCCGCCATGAAATCCAGGATAATTCTGCTTGCCGTTCTGTTTGCCTTTCCACTAAGCATGGATGCCCAGACCAAATCCAGGACCACCAGCAAAGCGAAAGCTGAAAGACAGAAGACAGAAGCGACTGCCGAGACCCTGGAAATGAAATCCATCGAAGCCCATGAAGGCAAAGTAGCTATCCCTGTCCCACGCTGGTCGCTGACGCATGGCTACATGAACGACCGGCCGGTGTACTTTCCGGACTATTACCTGTTCTATACACCGGAACGCGGGTATATTTACTGGAATGAGGGTGCCTGGTTGACCAGTCCAACCGTACCCGAATTTGTGAAGGAGGTAGACCTGCGCCGCGCCAGGGTGCAGATCATGGATGATGAAGAAGGCAACCAATATCCCGAGAAGGACTTCACGATGTTCAGAAAATCATTTCCTGCTGAAAGGGTAGAGGTTGAAGTGCCGGTGCCGGATGATAAGTAGTTCTGGTTTGCAGCAGGTTGTGGGGGTGGTTTTGCATGTATGACATCCGCCTTTGATTAATTACTACTCCTGATAGTCTGAATCCTTATCTCGTATTCTACGACTGCCATCCATCGAATACAATATAGAATGCTAAAACAGCAGTTGTTACGTTTGAAGAACTCCATCAAACATTTCAAGGTTCATTATGCCTAAGAGCGGATGGGAATAATAAAGATTTAGCGCGTACACTTCTAATTAACCGAAGATCAGCCTGCATGTATGGCTGAAACTCGATATCTTACGTCGAACGAAATTTTGGAAACAGCGATTTGGCCTCAACGAGGATGAACCCAGCTGGCTTATAAACTGGGCTGTCCTATAACCTTTGTCAACCTCATTTTTTCGATGAAAAGATTATTCATATTGATGCTGTTCTTTGAATTTTGCGCTTTACCTGTTTGTGGAGGCGAATTTGCCCGGTATGAGGCAAATTACGGGGATATGAGTTTTGAGATCATTATCGATGAAGATGAGTACTTTTTGCTGGTCTCAAAGACAACTGGAGATGTTAGACATTCCAGATTTCTATCCCGTGGACAGATTGGAAGAAGACATGACAGTGTCTTTTTGATGGATTTAAACCAAAATTTAATGCATGTTTTTAGAACTGTTACCGAAGGATTGAAAGGTGTGAAAACATACACGTTTTTACAAGGGAGGGAGCTTTCAATGACAAACTACACTCGAAAGCAATTTCAAGAAGAAATTTTGCCTTTCACGAAGAATAGCTTGCCTCCTCAAATGCCTGAAGAACTACAGCCGCTAAGAGATTATTTCGATTCGATTGCGTTGAACAGAGTACCAGCTGATACTTCAACTATACTGGGTGTTTGGGGATCCACCCTTCCACCGAGTAGAGACGACAATTTTTGGATTGAGATAGCAAATGACAAATATGAAATTAGCTACTTTAGTGCGGTTTTGCTATCAGGAAGGTATTTCCGTCTAGGTGAAACGCTAGTGTTTGAAACACAATTCGGAGGTTTGATATGTTTTGAAATAGACAGATTCAAACTCCTACCAGTACGAACACCGGAATGGTTGAACATCAAATTTTTCAAGGAATAAGCTGGTGGACGGAGGAAATTGGTATCTAAATGCCGCCCAGGTGGATGGGGCCTGCTGATTGGGGCTATGGGCGGCGCAATTTTAAGGGCCGCCACCACATAGAAGACCCGAATTTATTCGTTTAATTTGAATGGCAAATAGTTTATTAGTCATGGCCTTCTGTCTCTTTGCCTTCCAGGCCTGCGATCCTATTGATTATAAACTGAAGGTGAAAAATGAAACAAGATTCCCTTTCTATGTTATCCACTCGTTTGCCCCCCATATTGGGCTTGTCGATAGCACGGTTGCTGAGCCCTACAATGGAGAAGCGATTCAACCACACGACACCTATACAATAATGGGAAACTACGTCACCTGGGAAACTGAAATAGGAAATACATCCGCAGACAAGAGACTAAGACTATTTATATGTCATCGGGATACGGTCTTTAAACACTCCTGGAAAACAATCATAGACGAGCTTAAATTTTACAAAGTATATACCTTATCAGTGGCCGACTTGCAAAAGATGAACTGGGTCGTTACTGTAAAATAGGAAGCTAGAGAGACAGGATACGGCTCAATACCGGATCAAAACTAGTCCTGGGACTTCTTTCTGTATCATAAGGGTGAGATTAGAAGCACTAAAGTGATTTTGAGATCATCACGAAGAGCCTGCTCCTACATTTGGTCATGAAGGTGAGCCTGATTCCAGAGGCTGTACATTGTAAATGTTGTGGTGGCTGGAGCATTTCGACTAATTTAGCCACATCTGCGCGAGTTTGAAGCTCGTTTTTACATGCCTACCGGGATGCCAAAGCAGATTGATCAGCAATCATTTAATCAACACTTCATGGACTAAATCAACAGGTCTGCAGAGCTCAAGTGAACTAAAGATAAATCAGAACTAAACTGATGAAAAGGAATCCGGATGTAAGATTGCTTAGGCAGTATGTACGAGAGAATGGAAGATCCATTTTAGTGGGAACTCTATTAATCAGTGTTGCTATGGCATACCTGAAGCGTGTTGAGTATCCATGGGTACCATATTGGAAAATGTGGCTCTTCTGTTTCTTTTATTTGTTGTTGTGTGTATGCCTACTTATTTTGTTGCTTTGTGTGGTTGGCATACTTCTGCGAGGAAAAAGGAAATAGTGACCTAATGTCCCTATCGTCCCTAACGTCCCTAATGTCCCCTCGTCCCTAATAATTGCCGCTGCCGCACAAAATTCAGACTTACCTTTCCCATCTTTCGCCCCCTCTGCAAACTTCTGCCTAATTTCGCTTTTCGACCGACTGAAGGATGATGCAAATATACCCGGCACACGCCGCGGAAGCACTGGAGTTTAATAAGATAAAAGATCTGCTGAAGCAGAAATGCCGTACCGATAGCGCAAAAGAGCGGGTTGAGGCACTGCGCTTCCATACTAAACTGGACTTCGTACAGAGGGCCTTGCAACAGACCGAGGAGTTCAGGCAGGTCCTCTCAGGCAATGAGTATTTTCCCAACGATTTCACCAGAAACATCCAACGCGAGCTGAAACTGCTGGGAGTGGAGCGCGCCGTCCTTACCGGCCCTGAACTGATCTTCATCCAGCAACTCGCACTAAGCATCAGGGACATCCTCAACTGGTTTAAAAAGCACAACGAACTATACCCCCAGCTCCGGGGACTACTGGAAAAGATTATCTACGAAAAAGCCATTTCCGAAATAGTGGGCTCTGTAGTCGACGAAAACGGGAATGTCCGTGATACAGCTTCACGTGAGCTCGGGCAGATCAGGGGCGAACTGGCGAGACTTAGATCAGACCTGCGCAGGACTTTTGAAAGCATCCTTCGCAAGCTGAGCAAGCAGGGCTATCTGGCTGATATTTCTGAAGGCTACCTCAACGGCCGGCGTACGGTAGCTGTAGCCGCTGAATACAAGAGGGTGGTAAAAGGGATTCTGCACGGGGAGAGCGATACCTCCAAAACCGTATTCATCGAACCAGAAGAAGTCATCGAACTAAACAATGAAATCTTCAGTCTCGAAAGGGCAGAAGGCCGGGAGATCCACAGAATACTTGCACAGACTACAGCTACACTTTCTCAGTACCAGCCACAACTCGAAGGCTATTACCACCTGGTAGGCCTCTACGATTTCATCCGTGCAAAAGCCTTGCTCGCGATTGATATGAATGCCGCAATGCCGCGCCTGAGTCCCCATCCGGGATTTCATCTCATAAAGGCTTTCCACCCGCTGCTTTTGCTTCACAACAAGCAGTCGGGAAAGACCACCGTGCCCACAAGAATCCAGCTCGACCGCAACAACCGGATCCTGATCATCAGTGGTCCAAACGCCGGGGGCAAGACTGTCACAATGAAAACAGTGGGCCTGCTCCAGCTGATGGTGCAGGCGGGCCTGCTCATTCCTGTCGACATGAACAGTGAGATCGGGATTTTCAAACAACTGATGATTCACATAGGCGACACCCAAAGCATCGAACATGAGCTAAGTACCTACAGCGCACACCTCCGCGATATGAAGTATTTCATGGATTTTGCCAATGGTAAGACCCTGTTCTTTATCGATGAACTGGGAAGTGGCTCTGATCCCAACCTGGGTGGTGCCTTTGCAGAGGCCATAGTGGAGGAACTCGCAAAAAAACATGCGCTGGGAATCATCACTACCCACTACCTGAACCTGAAGGTCATGGCAGGAAAGGTGCAGGGCATTATCAACGGAGCCATGGCTTTCGACGAAGAACACCTGGAGCCATTGTATCAGCTGGTGATTGGCAAACCCGGAAGCTCCTATACTTTTGCCATTGCTCAAAGAACAGGACTGCCATCGAGAATCATCGACCGCGCCAGGCAGATCACCGACCGCGGACATTTCAAGCTGGACAAAATGCTGCTGCAAACGGAACAGCAGTCTGTGCGTCTCTCAGACAAGGAGAAAAAGCTGGACAAGCTACTGAAGGAAAACGAGGATGCTAAGAAGAAATATGAGGTCCTCACGGACAAGGAGCGGATCAGGCAGCAAACCGAGACTCTTAAGCTGCAGAACAAGATAAAAAAAGAGGAGCTGGACTACCTGAGAGACATGGAACGCAAGTTCAAGCAGATCATCCATGACTGGAAGAAAGCTGAGAACAAGCAGGAAGTAATCGCCGCTGCTGAAAAAGTACTGTTTCGCAAAAAGCAGATTGAAAGCAATCAGGCAGCCGCAAAGAAAGCAGACAAGAATTATGAACTGGTGGGCGGCGCACCTTCCGTGGGTGATCTTGTGCGCAACCAGGTCAATCACCAGGTCGGCATACTCGAAGAGATCAGGGATAAAAGGGCTATCGTACGGATAGGCCAGATGCCTTTCAATGTAGCCCTTGAAGAGTGGGTGGTAGTCCGCAAAAAGAAAGAGCCCGAGAAAAAAAAGAAAAAAGCCAGCTAGAATTCAAGAAGGGACCTTGCGAACTTACCCTCGCAACGTCCCTCCGTCCCTGGGTCTCTCTCATCCGTCTGATTCACGCTTAACGAACCCCCGCTGTCTCCGTCACTGCCTTCGGCTTCACCGTCCCCCTGATATGCAACACCACTGGCGTAGGCTGCTGGTTAGTGCGCACAAACACATCCTTTTGAATAGCACCAGGTTTTCCTGCCGTTGTATAACTAACATGAATAGTGCCCGATTTTCCTGGCAAAATAGGTTCCTTAGGCCAGGAAGGTACCGTACATCCACAGGAGGAAGTTGCATTGGTGATGATCACGGGTTCTTTTCCTTTGTTTACGAACACAAAATCATGTTCTGCCGCAGGCCCTTCGGGCACTTCGCCAAAATCATGTGTTTCCTCGGTAAATACCAATCCCTGTTTCTCAGTAGTTGTCTTTGACTGAGCGTTGGCTGCAGTGGCAGTAAGAGCAAGGCATGCGAAAGCAATAAAAAACTGTTTCATTGTTTTTTTTGTTTTAGTTGGTTAATAATAAAAGTCGATGATTCTAATGTAGCACCAGACTTCCCCTCTGGTTATCAAGCTTTATTGGGTCATTCATACACAGGTTATCACAGTCAGCCTCAAATACGCCAGCCACCACAGGTCCGGTCCTCTCGCCTCTGATATAATCGAAGAACTCACCCGCCGTCACCGGACTGCTCGTCGCTGTCAGTACGATCGTTTCCCCCGTGGATACTCTTCTGATCGTTATTTCGTCAACAGTCGCCTCACAGCTATGTTCCGCCAGTTCTGGAACTGCATAATGCAGCTCGCCATGCTGATCCGGTTGCAATACACTACAGTAAGCGTAGGGCATCGCCTGATGGTCTCCGCAGGTAAAGGTTTGCCGGATGCAAATCTCCAGCGGGCAAAGGGTAGTATTAATGATCGGCTCTTCTACTTTAGCCTGTGTAATCAAGCTCGGGATATTAACCTGATCATCTTCACGCTCAGGTTGATCAATCTTCACATTGCCTTCCTTTACCGTCGTTGGCAACCTGGTTTCCTTCGTACTCACAACCTCAGGATTGCCGGGTGCCTCCATCTTCTGTTCCGGATTAGTCGGGGCAAGAGCCGTCTTGCTTTCTGTTGACTGGGGTGTTTGAACCAATTGAACCTGTTCTGCTGGCTCATGAGTATAGAATGCGCCCAATGCACCGGCAGAAAGAATCAGAATTGCTGCTATTCTCCAGACATGCACGCTCTTCCACGCTATCGCAGGCTTCCTCTTATTTTCCCCCTTCCCTGCAGCCATTTCCTTCATCCGCACCCACGCAAGTTCAGTGTCTGTGTCTGCAGGTTTTTCAATAAACGATGCTTCCCATAAGGCTTCGTATTGGCTGAATCTCAGGAAGTTGCCTTCGTTTGCCTGTTTCCATGCGTTCACTGCTGCCACTTCCGGCTCACTGGCCTGACCCGTCAGCACTTTAACTATCATCTCTTCAGTCACTTGCGATTTTTGCATGGCTATCGGTTTTTAAAACAAGTAGAGTATGAGCGTAGGTAGAAAATGTGCAAGCTTTTGCCTCAATGTCTTCAGTGCCTTGGTCATCTGTGTTTCAACAGTCTTCACTGAAATACCCAGTGTCTCCGCGATTTCTCTGTTCTTCAGTTGCTCCATCCTGCTCAGTTGAAAGACCGTCCTGCATTGTTCCGGCAGTGCATTTATTGCCTGGTGAACCTCCTTTTCCAACACCCGGCTGTCAAGCCTGTCAACCGGTTCCGCAGTTTGCTCCTTTTCGTTTGCTACCCTTGCTTTGTGCTTCGCTCTATGCTTTTCCTGCTTCAGATGGTTAAGACATTCATTGTACACGGCCTTGTACAGGTAAGGCTGGGACAATAAATCTGATTCCGGACCCAAATTCCTTTCCCACAACCTGCAAAACACATTTTGAACCATCTCTTCAGCAGTCACATCATCTCTGACAATTGTGAATGCATAGTGTTTCAACTTGTTGAAGCTGCTGGTAAACACCTTTTTGAATTGCGCTTCAGAGTCTGACACAGTGGATCTGCTTATATCTGTAGCCAAAGTCTGAAGTTCTATCTGAATTGCCTTTACCAACTGGCGCTTTATTATATAACAAATGAATTGAAAAACACCCTTAGTTATTAAGGGAATTATTATACAAGACGGTTGCTCTAAAGCAAAGGATAGCTGGCTAGATCGTCGCCCCAGCGGCCACAGGTGTAGTTTTTATGTGAAGTAAGAAACTTCAGCTACATGAAAAGCAGGGCACATTTCAAATCTCACCCCATACATCCCATGTTGATCGGGTTTCCAATTGCCTTCTTCATCGGCGGCTTCGTAAGCGATTTGCTGGCTCTCTTTGTTGCAAATGACGGACTTACCCAAATGGCACGCTACCTTATCATCGCCGGGATAGTTACTGCTTTACTGGCTGCCGTGCCGGGATTCATCGACTATCTATACACTGTGCCTCCAAAAAGCTCAGCTAAAAACAAGGCAGCAAAACATGGTGCACTAAACCTGTTTATTGTAGTACTATTCACAGTGGCCCTTTGGCTTAGAGGAGATGTGGATCAACTGGCCATAACCATTTTGGAATTTACCGGGGTGGGACTGCTTTCTATTTCCGGTTGGCTGGGAGGCACATTGGTTTATCGCAATCAGATAGGTGTGGACATACGTTATGCGGATGCAGGCAAATGGAACGAGGCTACCGTCACTGGCTCCGGCAAAGTTAATGTTGGCAAAGCTTCAGAATTGAACAATAACCAGATGAAGTTGTTGAGGATCAATGGAAAACGGATTGTCCTGGCCAACTCCGACGGCGATTTTGTTGCTTTCGAAGATCATTGCCCGCACCGCGGTGGCTCGCTCGCAGGCGGTGCACTTATCTGCGGACAGGTACAGTGCCCCTGGCATGGAAGCCAGTTTGACGTGCGCACAGGAAAGCTAAACGCTGGTCCTTCTGAAACAGGTATTGCTGTCTTCAAGGTTCACCGTCAGGGTGATGACCTGTTCCTTGAACTCTAATTTGCCTAATCGAGAACTTCTTTTTCAGCAACTCATTTATTTATGCACCCGTTTTTTCAAGCTCTGGCACAAAGTTGTAGACGCTGGTGGTATAACAGAAAGCTTAGGATGAGATTTTTCAGAATTTTAATCATATCGGTTGTAGCCCTGGCACTTAACTATACTTCAGGTTGGACCTATGAAACCGGCACAGAAAACCGTACACCAATTCAGGATACCGTGCTGGTACCTGCAAGCGACCGCTATGCAAATATGACCGTGCTGAAATGGATGTTCCTCGGCCGGAACTACAGACGCGAATGGTCCGTGCCCGTTGCCATGCCTGTGTTCCATCTGCAAACCACTAAAGGTGGATTTACAATCGAAAAGCTCGGCGGCGGACAGCAAACCATTAGCCTTCACCTGGTTAACAAAAACGGCACGGAGTGGGTCCTGCGTTCTGTAGACAAAAACGTAGAACAGGCAATATCACCTAAGATCAGAAATACCTTCATTCAGGATATTGTACAGGACCAGATCTCGGCCTCACATCCCTACTCACTGCTGACAATCCACGACCTCGCTACTGCTGTAGGTGTGCCTTCGCCCACCGCAGAACTCTACTATGTACCCGACGATCCTGCACTCGACACCTTCCGCCAACGGTTTGCTCATAGAGTTTGTATGTTACTACCCAAAGCAATAGATGGAGTGGAGGGAAAAACAGAGGACACCGACGATGTGCTGGAAGACTATCTCGACAGTTCAGCAAGCTTTAGGGTCATGCAGGAAAAAGTACTCACTGCCAGGCTGCTTGACATGCTGATTGCAGATTGGGACCGGCACCTCGGACAACTTGAGTGGGCAATGAAGGATTCCGCAGGTATCGGGCATTTTTACCCGGTACCCGAAGACCGAGACCAGGCTTATTTCCATTCAGGTGGTGTACTCCCATTCGTGATGCGCCATATAGCCCTTCCTCATATGGTCGGCTTTAAAGAAAAGTCGAAGAATCTTATCAACCTGAACAGAAAAGCCCATGATTTCGATCGCATGTTCATGAACGAGCTCACTCGTCTCGACTGGATCAGGATCATCCGGAATTTTCAGCACAACCTTACCGACTCAATTATTCACGTAGCCATAAGCAAGATGCCTGAAGAAGCCTACCTGATAGGTGGTAATGAAATTGAAGAAAAACTGAGAGGACGTAGGAATGGCCTCTTACAGCATGGGCTGGAGTACTATAACTTCCTGGCTAAAGATGTGACGATCCGCAGCAGCCGGGAACCTGAACGATTTGATATTCAAAGGCAGGGCGACAGTACCATCGTATCGGTTACCAGGCTCGCAGATCAAAGCAACCTATACCGGAGGGTCTTTTTCTCTGATGAAACAGACAAGATCAAGTTCCTGAATATCGACCCTTCTGATCAGGTGAACCGGGCAAACTACAAAGGCCCTATCAAACTGGAAGTTGTGCCTCGCCCCAAACCCACGGAACCAACCGAATCCCAAAACTGAGCAAAAAATAATCCATGACCCAGAGAGCCATGGATTATGTATCCTATCAGTATTCAATTCAGTTATTCACCTATTTGGACATCTCCCTGAAGTACTTATGGAAGTAGGGGAGGGTCTCTATTCCTTTGTAGAAATTGGCTACATCAAACTTCTCATTAGGCGAGTGGATGTTATCATTATCCAGTCCGAAGCCCATAAGCACAGTCTTTAGCCCCAGCACTTTTTCAAACAATGCAATAATTGGTATGCTTCCGCCGCCACGGGTCGGTATAGGATCTTTCCCAAAAGCTGTCTTGATCGCTTCCGATGCGGCCTTGTAAGCGGCTGAATCAGTGGGTGTTACCACCGGTTCTCCACCATGGTGTGGTGTCACTTTCACCTTCACTGATTTTGGCGCAATGCTTTCAAAATGCTTTGCGAACATTTCAGATATTTCATGCGAGTCCTGGTTGGGCACCAGACGCATGGAAATCTTGGCAAAAGCCTTCGAGGGTAACACCGTCTTCGCTCCCTCTCCAATATAACCACCCCAGATGCCATTTACATCCAGCGTCGGACGTACACCGGTATGCTCTAGCGGCGTGTAATCCTTCTCACCCAGCAGTTCATCTACGCCGAGTTCAGATTTATATTCATTAACATCAAAGGGAGCACTGTTCAGAGCTTTCCTTTCAGACTCGGTCAGTTGCTGCACTTTATCATAAAAACCAGGGATGGTAATATGGTGGTTCTCGTCATGCAACGAAGCAATCATTTTGCAAAGTACATTGATGGGATTGGCTACTGCTCCTCCATACACCCCACTGTGCAGATCACGGTTTGGCCCCGTAACCTCCACTTCCATGTATGCAAGACCTCTAAGGCCTGTCTCGATGGATGGGTGTTCCATGCTGATCATTGAAGTGTCAGACACTAATACAATGTCTGCTTTCAGCTTATCTCTGTTTCCTTCAAGAAACTTTCCAAGGTTAGATGAACCTACTTCTTCCTCTCCCTCAATCATAAACTTCACATTGCAGGCAAGCGTACCAGTGGCATTCATCACTTCAAGTGCCTTCACATGCATAAACATTTGCCCCTTGTCGTCACATGCCCCTCTCGCATAGATCTTCCCATCCTTCACCACAGGCTCAAAAGGGCCACTGTTCCATAGCTCCAGCGGATCGGCAGGCTGCACATCATAGTGTCCATACACCAGCACCGTAGGCGCCGAAGGGTCTATATTCTTCTCACCATATACAATAGGATGGCCTTCCGTAGCGCAGATCTCCGCATGGTCACAACCCGCCTTCAGAAGGTTTTCCTTCACAGCTTCAGCACACCTGGCGACATCAGACTTATACTTGCTGTCTGCACTGATTGAAGGGATTCTCAAAAGGTCCAGCAGCTCGTCAAGGAAGCGCTGTTTGTTTTGGGACAGATAGTCATTCCAAACTTGCATGTTTTCAACTTTTTAGAGCTCAAATGTAAGAGAATTGAAGAAGGCCCCAAGGGAAACACAGGTTTGAAACACACCAGCAAAAGAACAGAACTGCTGAAATCGGCTACCAGTCTGAGTTTCAGTCTAGAAAAAAGTTATGGTTAGCCAAATGGCCTTGCCGCAAACTACCCTTCGTTGCTGCGCTGATGCCACTTGGATTAATTTTGCTAACTTTGCCCACTTTTAAATTACTCTCCCAAATATGAAGTTGTCGCAATTCAAATTCGACTTACCATTAAATCTCATAGCGCAACATCCGGCTAAATCTCGTGAAGAAAGTCGCCTCATGGTAGTCCATCGTGACACAGGCAAAATAGAGCATAAGGTATTTAAGGATATTCTGGGTTTCTACAACGATAAGGACGTAATGATCGTAAACAACACCAAGGTGTTTCCTGCCCGCCTCTATGGCCGTAAGGAAAAGACCGGTGCCAGGATCGAAGTCTTTTTGCTGCGAGAACTCAATAAGCCCAATCGCCTCTGGGACGTGATCGTAGATCCGGCTCGTAAAATCAGGGTGGGCAACAAGCTCTATTTTGGCGATAACGATGAACTGGTAGCAGAAGTAATCGACAACACCACTTCAAGAGGCCGTACGATCCGCTTCCTTTTTGATGGTGATGACAACGCCTTCCGCGCAATGCTGGACAAACTGGGAGAAACGCCACTTCCTAAATACATCAAGCGTAAGCCTGAAGTAGAAGACAAGGAACGTTATCAAACCGTATACGCCAAATACGAAGGCGCAGTAGCTGCTCCTACAGCCGGTCTCCACTTCAGCCGTGAGCTGATCAAACGTCTCGAGATCGTAGGGGTAAAGTTTGCCGAAGTTACACTTCACACTGGTCTTGGTACTTTCCGCCCTATTGAAGTGGAAGATCTTTCCAAACACAAAATGGATGCTGAATATTTCCGCGTTGACGATTATGCCTGCCAGATCGTAAATAAGGCAAAAACCGAAGGACGCAACATTTGTTCCATCGGCACCACCACTATGCGCGCAGTGGAAAGCTCCGTAACTGCACAAGGCCTGCTGAAACCCGGTGAAGGCTGGACAAACCTGTTCATCCACCCGCCTTATAATTTCAATATCG
>JAFAAT010000154.1 GCA_023426425.1 Bacteroidota bacterium
GTGCAAGCACGTCTGCTATGTGAGCTCTTACGCTTTGTTTGAAGTGCGGGTGTGCGAGTGAGAAACTCTTCTTGCCGATAAGTTCAGAAGCGGTGAAACCACTGAACCTTTCACTCGATTCACTCACGAACACTCGCTCACCGTCGGCAGCCGAGATTACGATAACGTCGGAGGTATTCTGTATTAGTGCTTTGAATTTTATCTCACTGTTCCGAAAAGCAATTTCGGCCTCTTTGCGGGTGGTCACATCAGCAGTGATCCCATCTATTCTCACTACGGCCCCATCTATCAATGTCGGCGTGATGTTAGTCTCCAGCCAGCGAACACCTCCATCGGCGTGCCTTATGCGGTACTGGTGACTAATATACGCGCCGGCATACATCCGCGGGTAACTTGCATCAATTATCTTTTTGTCTTCATCCAGGATCACTTCATACCAAAGATTCGGATTTTGGAAGAAATCCTCTGTCGTAAAACCATATACAGAGCGGCAGGCTTCGGAAATCTGAATTAGCCTATAATTAACCATATCCACTGAAAAGAACACTTCCTGCATGTTCTTAAACAATGTCTTTAGTTCCTTGTGGGCGCGCTCTAGTTCTTCCCTATCTCTGATGCGATCTGTGATATCCTGCACTGTACCTATCAGCGCGACTGGCTTGCCAGTTTTGGAATCATACCTGAGTTCTGCTTTTCCATGGACTACCTTACCATTTACAAGTCGAAAGTGAAGGTTGTATTCACCAGAGTTATTTATAGCTTTTTTTACTTCCTCCCAAACGAAATGCCGATCCTCCACGTGTATTAAGCGTTCAAAAATACCCACAGTTGCCACTATACTTCCAGGATCTATGTCAAAAATCCTGTAAGTTTCTTCTGACCAGTAAACCTCAGTTTCCGGGTCCTGAGAGAGATTATATTCCCAGCTTCCAATCTTAGCAAGGTGTTGCGAGGCCTTCAAATGAAACTCCTGCGTACGAAGGCGGATTGTCTCTTCCGTAAGTTGTAGATTCAATGCATTAAGCTCCTGAGAACTCAACTCAATCGATCTTTCCAAAATTTTCCGGCTCCTTTCGGAATGCTCGTAAGTATCATTAACTACGGTAAGTAATCTATGAACTTCAGGGGGTAAGATTGCAGGATCTTTGATATACTTAGTTATCTGTCGTTGTAGTAGTCTGTTCATTCCAGTTCACTAAAAGTCGTAATGGTGAGTGTATGGTTTTGCAAAAGGCAGGTACCCCGGCCCGACGCCGGTGAAAATTCTCCATAAGAATAAAAGCCTACAATGATCAATCCTCTATTGAATGCATTTTGAACAGCAATAGGTTCCTCATCCACCTGCTGACCAAGTGTGTATTTCCTCGCTGCGCAGCTTACCAAAATTGCCAGTTCGGGCGATTCATTTTTCAGGTAGATGTCGGAGGCAGCTTCCTCGACGCCCTCAATGAGACTTTGCACGCTTACTAATGTAAGGCAGGCTTGCGCTCCCAGGGGAATGTCCCCCGCAAAGGTCAGGCTCCCCTCATCTTCATTCACAGACACCACGGTTCGGACTGTAGCATTCCCGGTTTCTGGTTGCCGCACGGAAAGAGGAAAATATAAGGCTGCACCTGGAAGTTCATTTGCGTACTTCCCCAGATATTTTCGAAAGACGGACAAGGCAGAGTGCCCGTCGAGCTCATACAAGACATTTGATTCTGCTTTAGTAATCCTGCGAATTGGTCCGAAAGGAGTGCCTGCACCGGTAAAACTACTGTTCACAAGAAGGCTACTGCCATAAAAGCCTACAGCTGCAACCAGTCCTTTTCGAGGAAGTTCGTCAATACCAATAACTGTACCTTGAAGACTTCCATTGTCTCCAGCTAACCCTCCGGTGACCACTACCCTTTCTGGTAAAACGCTTGAAAGTCCGAGGGCCAGTTCAGAGCCATTAGTCAGTAAGCCATCGGAAATGACCAGTACATACACCAGGTCATCCTCTATTAAAGCATTAGCAATGTCTATTCCCGATTTCCGGCAATCATTTTCATTTCCTGTTTCGACAACAGCGGTGCGTATTGCTGTGGAGGAAAATTTTAAAGCAACTAAGGAAATGGAATTGTCATTTACTTCCGAACCGACAATTTCTCCGGCAGTTGAACACAATACAATAGAGGCCTTTGGGTACATAGCCTTGATCTGGGCAAACACGTCCGGATCTGCCACCAAATCATGACTACCAAAGGCCAGGATCAACTGTGCGGCATCCCCGACCACAGTTCCTCCTGCAAATTTCCAACCTGTCTCAATGGAATATTTCTTTGACTCAATCACCATGCTCATTCGTTTTTCATAATGCAGCACTTCCTGAGGGGACCAGGGCTTTGACTGAATTAAGCATATCCTGAGACAAGGGTTTTTGCAGAAATTCTGCTACTACCTTATAACCAAAGCTCCGGGCCTTATCTGAAGGTTCCATCGAGGAGGAAAGCATTACCACTCTGCAAGAAAGGCTTTCTGAATTGTCCATCATTTGCTGGAAGGTTTCAAGGAAATCAAATCCGTCCATTCCAGGCATATTGATATCAAGAAAAATCACTTCCGGTAAGGACTCGGAGTTATCTCTCAGTTCGCAAAGCTGGTCTAGTGCTTGTTGTGCACCTTCCATGACCAGCACTTCAGCGGCGAAGTTGTTTTTGCTGACGATGCTCTTCACTATAAAACGATCAATTGGATTGTCGTCGATAACCATGACTTTCTGGTACATATATCCTAGTTTTAAAAATTGTCCCGATGTGAAAACGTATTGTTCTACAACCGGTGACGACAATTCAGTTAAATACTTCTGTTTGAGATAGGACAAAGCTTGTGCATACAAATATAAATATAGATGACCAAGATCATATTTGTAGATGATTTCAATTAAAACCTCTTGTCCTATAGGAGATTTCAATCCAGAGAGGTTCTTGATTTGTTTAGTTGTTGATTTGTGTAGTTGGTTAGTTGTTGTTTTGTGTTTTTGTGTTTCTGTTTAGATGGGTCTTTTGTTGTGTAGTTGTTGATTTGTGTAGTTGGTTAGTTGTTGTTTTGTGTTTTTGTTTAGGTGTACGGCGAAAGTGTTGAGTTGTTTTTTAGTGTATTCGTGTTTTGTTTTTAGAGACACTAGGGACAGTGACACCTTGAGATCAAACTGATGCCCGCCAGATCCGGGGTTAGTACAGCTTGAGCGCTTTACCAACAGGCTGGCCCGGGATGACGGCGGACATAAAGTGAGGCCTGCCCGAACCCTGTGGGGGCGGG
>JAFAAT010000179.1 GCA_023426425.1 Bacteroidota bacterium
CATCAAGGTCGACCTCATTGGCTACGAAAACCTCAGGAATCCTTTCACCGCGCTTATCAGGAAAAACAAATAACTTTCTCCTTCTGAACACAAGCTACCATGCACAGGATTATCAGATCTTCCATCCTCTTCCTGTTACTCTTTCTGGCACATTCCGCAATCGCGCAGCCCGAAAAGAAATGGATCAAACACCAGATCTCCACTCTCTCCAGCCCCTCCATGCAAGGACGTGGCTATGTAAACAAAGGTGTAGATAAGGCAGCCTCCTACCTCAGCCGCATGTACAGCCAGCTCGGCCTTCATTCCTTCTCCGATGACAGCAGCTACTTCCAAACCTTCTACTTCCCTGTAAATACTTTTCCCAACCGCGTCGACCTAAAGCTGCAGCGCAAAGAGCTTACCCCCGGCGTAGATTTCCTGGTTCATGAAGCAAGTGCTCCCTTCCACTCTGAAAAGCTCAAAGTCAAAAAGAT
This sequence comes from Bacteroidota bacterium, assembly GCA_023426425.1. GTDB lineage: Bacteria > Bacteroidota > Bacteroidia > Chitinophagales > Chitinophagaceae > JAFIGV01. The sequence goes on from JAFAAT010000179.1 coordinate 474, forward strand.
CGATCTCTCAAAAATAAAAGACAGCACCTCCTGGGCCAGAACCCTCAACTCCCTCAAGCCTCATCGAGCCTACATATTGTCAAACCTCGACACTCCTGCAAAACACCTAAGCCTCAACCGCAGGCAGCTAGGAAAAGAGCTACCTCAGGGCGTCTTTCTCATCCCCACCCATGGCAAACTCACCTGGTCCGTAGCCACTGATACCATTTCCTCGACCATCTTCTACGTCGAAGACACTATCATGCCTCGTCGTATTTGCCGTGCCTCTGTTCAAGTGGACACGAAGTTTATCCCTGCCTTCGAAAGCAAAAACGTCATCGGCTACATCCCCGGCACGGAACAACCCGACAGCTTCATAGTCTTCACCGCCCATTTCGACCACCTCGGTCGCATGGGTCGCCGCGCACTCTTCCCCGGCGCCCACGACAATGCCTCCGGCACTTCCCTCATGCTCTACCTCGCCAGCTGGTTTGCTGCCCATCCTCCCCGCTACTCCGTAGCCTTCATGGCTTTCAGCGGAGAAGAAGCTGGTCTCATCGGCTCCCGCTACTATACAGAACACCCGCTCTTCCCCCTCAGTCAGATTAAGTTCGTAGTAAATATGGACATGACCGGCAGCGCCAAAGATGGCATCACCGTGGTCAATGCAGTGGAACAGAAAGAAGCCTTCAATCTCCTCAGAGAGATCAACAGCGCTAAAGGTTATCTCCCTGCGATCAATGAGCGCTCCCAGGCTCGCAATAGCGACCATTACTACTTCAGCGAAAAAGGTGTCCCCGCTATCTTCATCTACGCCCTCGGTTCCAAAGGCTTCTACCACGATGTCTTCGACAAACACCAGGAACTCACCCTCGAAAAGATTGACGATCTCGCTAAACTTCTAATCGATTTCACCTCAGCGTTGACTGCAAATAAATAGTCATGCCCGGTCGGATTTCTACCTCCTTCCGAAAAGCTGAAGCGACAACTTCCGGCAATTCCACCCAGATCATCTTTTCAGCCAATGTTTGGGAGTTTTACTGACAAAACATTGAAAAAAAGGCAGCAAACGGCGCAGTCCTACTCCTTAACAACCATCGTTGACGAGCTATTCCTACCATCACGACATTCCAACAGATATATTCCGCTTGGAACATCACTCATATCAACAGCTACTCGATCTCCGTCACTCTGAATTGTTTTCAAAACTCTACCATCAACGGGGTTAATTAGCCGCAGTAGAGAATTAGGTGTATGGTCTTGAATAAATACCGTTATTTCTGATACCGTTGGGTTGGGCCAAACAAGCAGACTACGGCTTTGACGGTTTGTTGTTGTTTGCTCAATACTATTGGGCAACGGGATGCCCCAGCTTTTTACATAAAGCCGCGGTCCCACAAAAGCAACAACCAATCGCCCATGACCAGCAGCAAGGCCTAAATTGTGTACATCCGCAGCAGATACACTACTGTCGAGAAAAACCCAACTACTACCATCGAACATCTTAGCCTTTGCTTTAGAGTCGCCGTCCCAATCCTTGTAAACTAAATAAGGTACACCGTTCTCGTCCAAATCAAATGCGACTGGATCAATATTGTACCCAGAAGAAACTGAGTCTACGGTGGTACCGACTTGGACCCAATTATTGCCGTCGAATTTAACCACCTGCAGTTTTCTAAATGTCGAACCGTCACTGCCTGCAAAATAAACCTGATTATTCCCATCGATTTCGAAGCCGTCAAGCTTCAGACTAATATTATGTGTACTCCAGGGAATCCATGCGGCATTATTAAATTTTTCTACTCCAACAACTGTCCTCGAATCATTCGAATAACCCAGTACGATCGAGCCGAAATTATCCTTGGCCAGAAGCAGATTGAATGCACTCGAATGAGGATTCCCCGGATCGACCCAGGTGGTGCCGTCAAACCGACGAATAAAATGTGTACCGCTGGTCTTATAAGTGACAAATATCTCCTCGTTTGCCGTAATCTCAATATCCTCTACTTCAGCAGTTCCGTTCGAGAACCCAGCGTTACCCACATAGTTCCAGCCACTACTGGTAAGTTTTACTACGGAAGCCTTGCCTCCAACACTTAAATCGGCAAAAAACACATACGGCGTGTTGCTTTCCGAAATTTTGATCATCATATACGGCAATGCCCCTCCCTGTGAAGCAATTGGCTGACCTGGTGTAATCCAGTTGTTACCATCCCATCTCCTCACTTCGTAGGTGTACGTAATCGGGAAGGGAGTTGCTATCAAATCTTGCGAACGCACAGCCACCCATGGGTTTCCCGATGTATCAAGCGATAATGAAGTAGTGCTGTTATATAGATCCACTACTCCTAAATCTCCAAGGTAATCCCACGCATTGCCATTCAATCTGCGGACAGACCCGGTGTGATGACTATGGTAAGGATCGTAGTTAATGTAAAACACGTGTGGGATGTCCAGGTGGTTCACCCCAACTACAACTTCAGGCATCTCGTAAAGTGGACGGAAGAAATCACCAACTATACTCCAGTTAAAACCATTATACTTCCAAACAATCCCTTGTGTCTGAGGAATCCCCGAGTATGCTACGTAAGCATTATTGGAACCATCAAAGGAAATGCTCGAACGTATATCGGGCCAGTTTGGAGCGCCAAGCAAAGTAAAGGAACCATTTCCAACCTTAAATAATTCTCCCTTCCAGACTACATAAGGTATGTTCCCTGTATCAAGCGCCATCGAGTGATAATCAGGCCCAATGTTGTTGCCTGCGTAATTAATTATAGTCACAGGCCAGCTTACTCCGTTCCACCTCCTTACGTGGAAGTTTGCTCCAGAAAAATAGCTTACGATCACGCTATCATTTGTACCCACTTTGATCACAGGTCGCATCAGACCTGAATTATAGCCAGCATTACTTCCAAGACCCGTCCAGTTTGCGCCGACGAACTTTTTTACCTGAAGGATTCGTGACGCTGAGTCCTGATACCCTACATAGGGGATGCCGTTATGGCTGATGTCCATAGTTAACGAGTTTGCAACATCTGATGCAGGCAGTGCACCAACATCAATCCAGTTGTTTCCATTAAACTTTTTCACAAACACTCTTTTACCACTGTCAAGGTTAATGTATCCCACATATATGTTATTGTTATCGTCTACGTCCACTTGCACATCCCTAGCCCTCCCTCCCGAAAATGCAGCGTTTCCTACAAACTTCCACTCACTATTCACATAGGTTCTTACAGAGACTTGTTGCCCTTTTTCAACGTCCACAAAAGCAACTACAGGATTACCGGACGTATCAAAGGACATAACAACATTGAATGGAGCACTATAAGCTGCGTGTTGATAGTCATCTTGACCAAGTGGAACCCAGGCCTGTCCTGACACTTCTTTCAAACCAGGGACAAAACAAAGTAAAAATAAACCTAGTTGGTAAAATAAAGGTTTAGAGGAGGTTGTCATTGAAATCATTTTGCGCCAAATTAGACTAATTTGCTGTAAGACGGCACAATTCATTTTGTTTGAGTCTCCAGATTCAACTCTAACATCTAACGTGTCAATCCCAAAATACCATAACAATTTAGGATCCCAATCCCAAAATATCATAAGAATTTAGGATTACAATCCCAAAATATGATGTATTTTTGGGATTGCAACCCAAACAATGGTAGTTCGTACAGTCCAAAACCATATCCTGAACAGGTTCTTCAAAGGCAAGGCTATCCTGGTCTTAGGCCCAAGGCAATCCGGCAAGTCCACCTTAGTCGAAGCCATCCTGAAGAACCAGGAAAAAGACTGGCTCTACCTTAATGGGGACGATGCCGACATACGCGAAATACTCACCAATACCTCCGCAGCCAAACTCCGCTCCCTCATTGGCAAAAACCAGATAGTTTTCATCGACGAAGCCCAAAGGATCACCAACATCGGCCTCACTCTAAAACTCTTCACCGATCAGATCAAAGGCGTACAAGTCATTGCCACAGGCTCCTCCGCATTCGAATTGTCCAGCCATGTCAACGAACCACTCACCGGTCGCAAATATGAGTTTCTGCTATTCCCACTAAGCTTCGGGGAAATGGTCAACCATCATGTTCTGCTTCAGGAAAAACGCTTACTCGAGCATCGTATGATCTATGGCTACTACCCGGAGATTGTCACAGCAGCGGGAGATGAAAAGGAATTGTTGAAGCTACTGGCATCCAGCTATCTCTATAAGGACCTCCTCATGCTCGATCAGGTCAAGAAACCTTTGTTACTGGAAAAGCTGATCAAAGCTCTCGCCCTCCAATTGGGCAGTGAGGTGAGCTACCATGAACTGGCACAAATCGTCGGCAGCGACAACAAGACAGTCGAAAAATATATAGACCTACTGGAAAAAGCCTTCGTAGTATTTCGCCTTTCCGCGCTAAGCAGAAATGTGCGCAATGAAATCAAGAAAAGCAAAAAGATCTATTTCTACGACTGTGGCATTCGCAACGCTGTAATCAACAATTTCAACCGTACCGAATCTCGCACCGACGCCGGCGCCCTCTGGGAAAACTTCGTTATCTCGGAACGAATGAAATACCTCCGCAACACGAATCAGGACACCAAACAGTATTTCTGGCGCACCACGCAACAGCAGGAGATCGACCTAATAGAAGAAGATCAGGGCCAGTTCGTCGCCTTCGAATGTAAATGGGGAAAGACCTCTAAAACCCGCTTTCCCCAAACTTTCACAGACAACTACCCCGTCGCCGCTACCCACGTTGTTACACCCGGCAACATAGAGGATTTCCTACTCGAATAAAACATCCGCTCGCGCCGGTCAACTCCCTCCTCATTTTGACTCCCTCCACACTCCGTGGAACTCTGAGTCTCCTCCGCGCTCTCCGTTAACTTTTATCTATCACGTCTCAAAAAAACGAAGAGACGAAAAGACGAAAAACCTCCCCCCTCCGTGGAACTCTGCGCCCCCTCTGCGTATCTCTGTGTAACTTATATTCTCCCTACTCAAAAAAACGAACTCACGAAAACACAAAAAAACCTCCTCCTCTCCATAAACTGCAGCCACCTCCCCTTACTACCTCTGCCTCCTCACAGCATGTTCCCAAACAGCGCCGCTGATATCAGTGAGTTCGATAGTATAATCCTCAGCCGGCAACTCACTTAGACTACTGTCCTTAAAGCTAAGCACCGCTTTCGCGCCCAGCGGCAGCACCAGGCTATGCTTCCCTGGCTTCACCTTCGCTACATAGCTATTCCTTATGTCTTCCATCTTCATGTCCGAAAGCGTCTCCGCATCCCACTCCATCACTACTTCTCCATCAAGCGTCTTCAGCCGCACAGCAATCAAAAACGACCCATATACATCCGCACCCTCATCTCTAAACACCGTAAACCGCAGCTCATCTCCTGCCAGACTTCCTTCACTAATACTTACATGCGGTCGCACCGAAAGGTTGTGCAGTTTACCCCACACACCTCCATGAAAATATTGATTAGTGCCTAGTGTGATAAAGAATATCGCTCCTGCACCTATCAGCACTATACGCTGCATTGCCCGCGTACTTATGTTGAGATCACCGGATCCAAATCTGCTACGCCATTTCCCGTTCAGCCCTCTCTTGCTGGTCAGGTAATCCGCAGAGTAACGTCCGCCACCAGAAAGAAAGATGGTGAACCCTGCTGCAATACCCAGTACACCTATTTGCCATTCGTCCAGGCAGGTAGTGCCCAGCCATCCGGCTCCAAGCAGGATACCGATGGCCAGTCCAAATACGCCCACGCTCATCAGCCGTGTAAACAGGCCAAGCATAAACAGCAGTCCTACTACGCCCTCCACCAATGTAAACACCAGCATAAACCACCACAGCATCTCGTCATTCGATACGAGGTATTCGATACCCGGTTGTATCAACAAAGCGTTGGGCAGGAAGTGATTGAATTTCTCCCCCACATATCCCGCTGCTTCAGGGTCAAGTTTGTTAGTAAGTACCAGCCTCCGCCAGAATGCAGAGA
>JAFAAT010000188.1 GCA_023426425.1 Bacteroidota bacterium
CGATAAGTTACATCACCTTCCTGGGGGGAATCGGTCGAATTGTCGGAAGTCATTGGTGTGGTTTCCAACGTGGTACTGTCCGAGTGGATAGTTGACTCTTCTGTTTGATTTTGGCAGGCTACCATAGTGGTTGCAGCAAATGCCAGGAATAACAGTTTTTTCATGGTCGTTAATTGGTTTTTGGATTAAATGAATACACTCCTGCTATTACAGGGTTTGAACATGGAATGGGCCCAAAACTTTGTGCCAACAGCCGGGGCTGTTGTAAAAATTCATCAGATGTAGCAGGTTCTAACACTGTTCTCCTGAACCGTCTGAAGGCATAGTTTTATTGCCCTTCTGTTGTGTTTCAATTCTTTTCCAACACTAAATTCCTTTACTATGGCAGATTACATGCGTAACAGAAGAGACGATGAGCGATCTTCTGAAAATCCTTCCTGGAACTACTACCGTCGCGGCAGCTACGAGGATCAGAATCCATCAGACCGCAGAACCGACTTTAATCGAAATACTGACCTCGACAGAGGTTATAGTAGCTATGGCGGCAACGAAGAAAACTATAACCTGAACCGGGACAATGACAACTGGCGCGACGAGCGTAGGTCATACTCCGGCGAGGGAATGAGTCGCAACTTTAGCGGCAGCAACTATGATCGCGATTATGATTTCGGAATGAATCGTCGTGGCTATGACCGCAACTACGGAAACTACGGCAACATGGATTACCGTCGCCGGGATCCTGACTATATGCGCGAGGATGACCGCGAGCGCAACCGCGGTTTTGGAATGCGCAGCAACTATGCCTATAACAGAGCAGGCTATGGAAGCAACTTCGGCGGTGAGTATGGCCACAGGGGCAGAAATGATTACTCAGGTGAGTTTGGCGGCGCTGACACGGGGCGCAGAGGCACAGGCTGGGCATATGGCAATCCTGATGAGCGCAACTACAGCAGCTATAGCGGACGCTTCGACCGGAACTATGAAGAGGCCTGGGAAAGAGACAACCGCGACTGGCTCGATAGGGCTGGTGACGAAGTAGCTTCCTGGTTTGGCAACAAAGATGCTGAACACCGCCGTCGGATAGACCGCTGGCAGGATAGCCACCGCGGACGCGGACCTAAGAACTACAAACGTACTGATTCACGAATAGAAGAAGATGTGAATGACCGCCTCAGTGACGACTCCTGGGTGGATGCTACCGATATTGAAGTGAAAGTGACCAACGGAGAAGTGGTACTTTCCGGCACTGTAAATGACCGCTTTGCAAAGCGGCGGGCAGAAGATATCGTCGAGACAGTATCCGGTGTATCTCATGTGGAGAACCGCCTCCGCGTAGGTACCCGTGCGAACACTCCATTTACTTCAGGTGATTCGAATACTCAGGGTTACAACGAATCCAATGAGAGTAAATCGCGCTCGCGCAATAGTATCTAGAGATTGAACTACTCAAGAGAGGTTGGTAATTATATCAGCCTCTTTTTTTATGCCCGGGGCATAGTATTGTAGCGTACTGCCTTATGAAAAAGCATGAAGAAAGGCCGCAGGAAAACAATCCTGAAACGGGAACGAATAATGTATTTCGCAGAGGGCAATTGCCCGAAGAAGCAGGCGATCAGGCTGGTACTCCAGTATCAGGAAAGCCGCTGAGCGACAAAGGTAACCTGGGGCGTGAGGGAAGCATGAAGGAGCAGTTTGCTTCAGAGGAAGGATACCACACCATGGATGACGACGAAAGTGAAGAAGGCCTCGGCGGCAGACTGCCCGGTGATGAACCAGGCGTACGCTAACAGGAGCGGGCCTACCTCCTGAAAATACAAAGGCTGCCTCAACCTGAGACAGCCCTGAGTTTATAGATCAGATTATCAGGAAAGGAAGGCATTGTACATCCATACCAGTTTCTCCTGCTCGCGGATGTAATCAGACATGACTGAGTTAGTACCCTCGTCGCCTGCCTCGCTGGATAGCTGAAGTATTTCGCGTTGCAGCATTAGTAGTTGCTTCAAACCATCTACCACATTTCTTACTGCTTCAGTGCCCCCGGTTACGTTCTTTCTTTCTTTGATTGCTGAATGCTCTAGGTAGTCGGTGTAGGTGTGCAGCGGCGTGTAGCCCAGCGTCTTGATACGCTCTGCGATTTCATCGATCTTCAGAACGGTGTCGTTATACAGCTCTTCAAACTTTGCATGCAGCTCAAAGAACTTCTCACCTTTGATGTTCCAGTGGTAGCCACGGGTGTTGATATAGAATAACTGGTAGTTGGCCAGCAGCGTGTTCAGTTTCTCTGCCAGTGTCTTTGATTGCTGTTCGTCGAGCCCTATTTGATTCATAAATTATCGTTTTGGTGGTATAAAAATAGATAAACAGGTAATTCTGGGGGTTAAGTAATTTCGATATGCGCAGTCTAAAAAACAATACCTCAATGCTTTTTCAATGGAACGTATAGGTAAGGGTGTCATAATCATAGGGATAGTAATTGTAGTGGTCGGGATTGTGCTGTGGTTGTTTGGGGACAAGCTCCGGTTCCTGGGGCGCCTGCCGGGAGATATCAGGTATGAAAGGGAGAATGTAAAAGTGTTCTTTCCCATCACCACAATGATCATCGTGAGTGTGTTATTGAGTCTTATACTCTGGCTTATACAGAAGTTCCGTTGATCAGCTTCTTACATCCAGCACATCTCTGAGGGCATTCCCCAGCACATTGAAAGCATAGACCAGGATCATAATGGCAATGCCCGGAATGATTGCAATCAGCGGGCGGTTAGTCAGGAGGAAGTTGTAATGTTCCTTGATCATCAGGCCCCAGGAGGGCTGAGGTGGCTGTACTCCGATACCCAGGAAGCTGAGGCCTGCTTCTACCAGGATGGCGGTGGCGAAGTTGCTGGCAGCAATGACCATGATAGGGCCTGCTATATTGGGCAGGATATGTCGGAAGATGATCCTTGTGTCGGAAAGACCAATGGCGCGGGCGGCTGTGACATACTCCATCTCTCTCAGCGCCATTACCTGTCCCCTGATCAATCTTGCGGCACTTACCCACATGGTCAGGCCTATAGCAATGAAGATCTCCCAAAAGCCTTTGCCTATGGTGAGGGTGATTGCAAAAACCAGGAGCAGGGTGGGTATAGCCCAGAGTATATTGATGATCCACATCACTGCATTGTCTACGACGCCACCGTAATAGCCCGCAAGTGAGCCAAGAAAGATGCCGATGGTGATGGAGAGGATTACAGCGATGAAACCTACTGCGATACTTACACGGGCACCAACGATCAACCTTGACAAAATATCCCTCCCGTAACGGTCTGTGCCGAGATAGAAACGCTGCTTCTCCACCTGGTGTTCTGAAATGTATTTGACTTTCTCCTGTAAAGAAGCAGGTAATGGTCCGTTGTAGATTTCAGAGACGTTGTAAATGAGTGTATCCTCCAGGTCTTCATCGATGTAGTGCCTCACCAGCATCTGGTCATTTATGAATGAGTAACCATTCATGGGTACTGCGGTATAGTCGGAAGGCCTGCCGCTAAATAATTCATTGAAGAAGCCCGTGCTCTGCTGACGGACATTAACCGGCGTGTATAGCAGCTGCTTCTCAAAACCGGGCTCACGGGCACCGAGCTCGATGATCATGCGGTTTGCGTAGGGTGTGTTGTCCGGAGCGATGACATAAGCGAATACACCAACCAGGAACACCAGGAAGATGAGGATTGTGGCTGCTGCTGCGGAGGGTTTCCGAAGGAGCTTTCCAAGGATGGTATGGTCTGAGGACTCCTGCAAATGTGAATTAGTTTAAGCCTGTTTGTGCTATCAGATAGATGAACTGGGTCATGACGACAGCACCCACTTTGAGCTCCCTGTGGTTTACCGCTTCAAAGACGTCTGCAGGTGTATGGTGCAGATCGAAATAGCGTTGTGGGTCGGGGATAAGGCCTGAGACCGGGACTCCTCTTCTCTTCAATGGGGAGATGTCTGCACCGCCATGTTCCTGCTCGAAGTCATACACACCGTATGGTAAGAACAAGTGTCTGTACCTCCGGATTTGTTCTTGCTTGTCTTTGCTCATTTCCAGGCCAATGCCGCGGGGAGAGAAACCACCGGCATCACTTTCGAGGGCGAGGATGTGGTTTTCGTTGTTTGCGAGTGCGGAGTCGTTGTAGGCCAGTCCGCCTTTCAAACCGTTCTCTTCGTTCATGAACAGGACAGCTCTTACGGTGCGGGAGGGATTGAGGTTGAGTGTTTTGATGGTTCTGATGACTTCAATGGCTTGTACACAGCCGGCACCATCATCATGTGCACCGTCGCCTACATCCCAGCTGTCCAGGTGGGCACCTACGAGCACTATTTCTTCTGGTTTGGTGTTGCCTCTGATCTCGCCGATGACATTATAGGACATTACAGGATCGAGCATTTTGCAGTTGGAGTTCAGGCGGGCTCTTACAGTTCCTTTTGCAGTTTGTGCAGCGAGTCTGTTGGCTGAGTGGTTGCCTATGGCGACTGCAGGTATAGGCTTTACCGTATCTGCATAGCGGAGGGAACCGGTATGAGGTACATCATCTTCACCGGTGGAGATGGAGCGGATGATGACTGCTACGGCACCTTTGGAAGAAGCATAGGTGGGGCTCAGCCAGCGATAGGGTCCTGCCACTCCGTAGCCTTCGAAGGTGTTGACCAGCTCCTGCGGAAAGTGGTAGTTGAAGAAGACGATCTTGCCAGCGACCTTTTCCCGTGGTAGCTTATGAAACTCGTCGAAGTTATTAACCGTGATAATTTCTGCTTCAAGGTCACGGCCATCCGTTCCCACCGTATTGCCGAGGGAAAGCATAGGTATAGCTTCGAAGTTCTGATTTCCTGTCCAGTTTATTTTCAGAGATTCCTTTCCACGTACCCAGTGTGGAACTTCCACTGGTTGCAGCCAGACAGTATCTGCACCTGCCTTCTTTAGAGTTTCTGCTGCCCAGGTTACTGCTTTTGCTGCAGACTCAGAACCGCTTAGCCGGTGGCCGATGTTCTTAGAAAGCACTCGCAGGTCTTCATAGCACTCGCCCTTGAGGAGGATTTGATCTGAGATACGGCGGAAGGTGGCTGAGTCCTGGGCATGAGTGGTTGAGAGCGAGCAGCACAGGAGGATCAGCGAGAGAGAAAAGAATTTCATGCTATAAAAATAAGCAGCTGGCGCAGATAATAGCATGAGAGGGACAGTTATCGCAATAATTGTCCAGCCGGTGAGGAGACAATGAGTTTTACCTGAGGAAGTCGTGGTACCTGGAGGTCTTTGGTTGGGGTGTCCAGGTGATATTGAAGCCTGGTCCTGCAGGAGTTGGGACGAGACCCAGTTTGACGCCCTGTCTTTTGTATCTGTGAAGCTCGGGAACCACTACTCCGCAGGTGGCACCAATCACCAGACCCACTACGATGTCGGAAGGGAAGTGAGCAAGAGCTTTCATTCGCAGGTAGCCTTCGACAAGTGGTGGGATAGTAGCCAGACCGAAAAAGATGTACTTGCGGGCACCCAGTTCGGGGTGGTAGTCTGTGTAGACCTTGGCTGCGAAGAAGCTGGCGGCGGCGGCTGATGCTGTGTGTCCGCTGTAGAGGGAGTTTCTGTGGTTGCCACGGCGGCGGAAATTATCGTCGAACTCGTGGTAGTAGGACACAGGGCGAACCTTGTTTTGGAAAGCGGGGCCGAAGAAGCTGAAGTTGTACATGTTGAAGGTGACGGCGTGGGTTTCCCAGTACATGACCAGCAGACGCAGCCAGTCGCGGCGTATCTTCTTATCGAGGGCAAGAGCACCGGTGGATGCGATGATCACTGGCAGCATGTAGTCGGAGTACTGGTAGAACTCTTCGCGGCGGGCAGGGTCCTGGCGGAGGGCCCAGCGGTCGAAACCTCTGAACTTTTCACCGCTAAGTGCTGCGAGCTCTGCATCGGTGAGTTCGGGTTTGGCCTTGATGATGTTGGGTATGGCATAGACATTGGCAGCGGAAGATGCAAGTGAGATGCCGACGCTGAACCAGTAGTTCATGCGGTATAGGTGTGGTTGAACCTCTTTGTCTGTAGTGACTATGGAGTCGAGGGTGCGGGAGAGGTCCTCCTTTGCGATTGCTGTGTCTACCTGCGCTTTTGCTGCAGTGGAGATCAGAAAGAAGCAGAGAGGCAGGAGCAATTTGCCAAAGTGAGCGATGGATTTGCTTGCTGTTGTCGGCAGGTGAGGATGAGACTGACTGATCATAAGGCACACGGGCATTTGGTGTAAGGCGGTGAATGGATATGGGAGATTTTCTAAAACTATGCCAGCACAGCAGTAGGGTGTATAGACCAGGGATAGGAACTAGTGGAAAAGGTGTAGATGAAAATACCGGCCAGTACGGATTTCAGGGGGAGGGGGGAGCGAGTAGTTTCGCTTGTAAAATGATTCAACATGAAAAGAGTTTTATTAGTCGGGCTAATTGCACTGACCTGTGCGGGTGAAGCAGGCGCACAAGCTATATCTCTGGTGGGCGGAGGTGCGATGGGAAAGAAAGTGGTAGTGCCAAAACTTGATAACATTGCCATTGCGCAGGCTACAGTGTATTTCAAGCATGCGACTACTCATGAGTTTCTGAAGAATGAGCGCGGCGCATTCGGTAGCCGGAAATCCGGAGGCAGCAGTGTTTCGGGGAGGTTGACGGCGTACCTGGAGACGACTGATGGCGAGCTGACTGCTGCAGACTACCAGGAGCTGGCGGATGGGTTTTATAGTTATTTCACAAACAAACTGAAGGCCAGTGGCATACCGGCTGTAGAATGGTCGAAGATTGCGGGTGCTGAATTTTATCAGAAAGATGGAGAAGACCTTGGGGAGAATGGCATAGAAGAAAAGCAGCAAGGCGGGCAGGCCTATGTACGCGTGAATGCCAATAAGGGTAAAGTCCTTTATAATTTTAATCCTTTTGGAGGCATCAATCCGGGCTTTGCTTTTGGCAAGGGCAAGCGCGCGGGCAAGTTTTCTGAGGAGGTTGGTGCACCAGCATTGTATGTGCATGTAGTAGTGGACTTTGCGGACATTGTGCTGGATGGAGATGTGCGCACAGGAGAGTCGCATAAATCGGCGGGAGTGGGGTTGACCAAGATCACGAAGACTAAGAACTTCAAGTTTGAGGCAGAGGCCGGGCCTAATCTGAAGATCAAATCGAATCTGGGATCGGCAATGTTTTTCAACCAGAAATACCAGGTAGATCAGATGGTGGTGGCTTCGGATATTTCTTCGGGAGTGAGTTATGCTTCGGCGGTGAGTCAGGATCCTGAGAAGAAGGTGCTGAAGAAGCCCGTGTTTACGTTCGGGAAGGATTTCAAGGCAACGCCGGTGGTGATTGAGACTACTAAAGAGGAGTATAAGAAAGCGGCTGCGAAGGCTTTGGAGCGTTATGCGGATGAGTTTGTGGCGAGTATAAAGGCGAACAGGAAAGGGTAGAGGGTGTTGAGGTGATTGAGAAGTGACAATTGATAATTGATAATTGATAATTACTGTTGTCCGGGGAAAATTCCGTTTAAAACAAAAAAGGGGGGCTAAAAGCCTCCCTTAATAGTTAGTTTTAGAGTTGCTACACAATAAAACCGCTATGAACAAAAGTAGTTTTTT
>JAFAAT010000201.1 GCA_023426425.1 Bacteroidota bacterium
CCTCGCCCAGTTCTTCCAGGCCGGCATCGATAAGTTCCAGCTCAAGATCTTCTGCACTCAAGCCTTCAGGGTTCAGTTTGAAGACACCCAGGTGTTTGAAGAGAAAACCCACAGAGCCGCTATTACCCAGGTTGCCACCTCCTTTATTGAAATGAGACCTTACGTTTGCCACGGTACGGGTAGTATTATCTGTGGCTGTCTCCACCAGGATTGCAATGCCATGTGGTGCATAGCCTTCATAAAGAACCTCTTCGTAGTTGCTGGTATCCTTGCCCAGAGCATTTTTAATCGCGTTCTCAATGCGATCCTTAGGCATGTTCACGGACTTGGCATTCTGCATGATCCGGCGCAGCATAGGATTGGTATCTGCATCAGGACCGCCCTTCTTTACCGCAATCGCTATTTCCTTACCAATACGAGTAAACTGTTTTGCCATCCGGTCGTACCGGGCAAACATCTTGGACTTTCTTACTTCAAATATGCGACCCATATATAATTCAGTATTTTTTCTTTTTAGGTGGTGGCCGCAAAAATAATCAAGTCAGCCCGGATTTATATCTGAATGTTCAGTTTAGATGGGCAAACCAAAAGGACAAGTTGCGGGCAGGCGCCTGACTCCTGACTTTTACGTGTTTTCACAAAAACACCCACAGAGGAAGCGTGTAAACCTTTCTACCTTGTCAACGTAGTTCCACAATAGTCATTCACCAGATTGCCATCTGTAACATGGTAATTGATCTGTATTTCGTTTGCCGTGTACGTACCACTACCGCTGAAGGTCATCCCACCCGCACTCTGTGATGGTATTGTCAGTGTGCCGTTTGACGGATTGATATCAGCATATACATTATAGTTGCCGCCCGGTTTCCAGATACTGTTGATTGCAATCCTGTTGAATGTGGTGGGTATTACGGATACTGTTGCATTATGAGCGACTGAGCCTGAGCCACTGCAGTTTCCCGACTCTTCATAATTACCAATTAGGGCAGTTGCGGGGTTGGTCGGATTAGGCACCACATTCAATTGAAAGTAAAAATCCTTGTTGATATTCACTCCTGAGGCTCTGAGCTGGATTACATGCGTGCCCAGACTTGCGCCATAGGTAATGATCCGGACTTTGGCAGTGTATGTCGGAGTATCTACCTGAGGGTCAACAAATACAGTGATGCTATCGGGGATATGCATCACGCCCAGGCTGATAGGTACTGCGTATCCTGACTGGTAGGTCACAGTGATCGGAAACTCCAGGGTATCTATTTGTTCAACCGTGGTATCAGCCAGTCCGTGTATCTGGAAGACCATCGGCGGCTGGCCGTTGGGATTGTGCGGACCTGAGGGTTTATCGGTTTTTGAGCAGCCGATCATGAGCAAGGCCCCAAGGAAAAAAAGGTACAGCTTCATTATTTTCACTAATGTGGAGCGTCTAAGTTAAACAAAATCCTCTGCTCGTAAGGAATGAAGGTCTCCATGCCAGCCTCCGGCATTATTTTTTTCTTAGTAAGAGACAAGGATTTATCACCTAAAGAAGAAGCTTATGTTAGTTCCATTGATTGCATTAGTCGCTGTTATCATTCTCGTCTCTGTATTTATCGGCATCCAGTCGAAAAAGAAAGACCGCGGCAATCGTTCGGAAGCTTCTTAGATATCTGGCAGTAAACCTGCAAAACTCCGTTTTCTATACAAAAATTTGGTGGAAACAATAATTATTCCTAAATTAAATTATTGTTACCTAACTGGTAACGATAGATTGACCCCATTTATATAACCTTTAAACAAGTGCGATAGTATGAGATTGAACTATGATGCAAGAACAGAACGTAGAAAGAATTACTGGCTGGGAATTTCCGGTACGGTACTACTGATGATTACATTGATTACATGTTTCCTAACGATCAACTAAGAAATGAACAGGCGCCGCGAGGCGCTTTTTTTCTGCCCTCTGGTCAAGCTCCAGAACTACTTTTCAAATGGTTTTCACAGGCTTAAGGTGTAAAAATTAAGGCTGTCGTCGCGACAGCCTCAATTCCTGCAAAATCAATTATCGGTGTATTAGTCATTGAGATCATCCATTCTTCCTGAGGTTCCTCCCTGCTGCATCCTTCTCAATTCATCTTCGTCTGAACCACCTGTAGCGGCAGAGGTATTGGATCTTCCGCCTTGTCCCTGGTTGCTGCCCTGGCTTGGTTGATTATGCCTTTTTTTACTAGTGTCTGCGGAGTCGGAGCTTCCGGAACTGACCTGTCCCATTTTCTCCTGATACTCCTCACTGGAGATTTGTCCTTTATCCCTGAAGCCGCTGCTGTTTCTCTGACCCGGCTGATTATGAGTTGAGTCCTGGTTTTGATTGTTCTCTCCCATACCGGAAGTTTGCTTACGATTTTCTTCTGCCATAATGATAGTATTAGCTTAGCTATTCCGTTGTATTTACTGAACAGAACACTAAGAAGTTGTTACAAAAAATGTTGGAGCCTGGGGACGGTTTGTCAGGATTCGTTGTTGTTCGATCCTGAAGCGTCTGATTCCTGCCTGCGCGGATTATCTCTTCTGTGCGAAGCCTCACCACCACGTCGTCCGATTTCAGACATGTGTTCTTTGTTCCGGCTTACTGCTTCACCTCCTTTGCGGCCCGCAACGCGAGCCTCTTCACGACTCCATTGGTGGGCTACTCCCTGTTGATGTGCTGCTTTTCCGCCTTTACTGGCAATCTCACGCTGCTTGGCTGGGTCCATAGATGCGAACCCGCGTCTGGATGTTTTAGGTTTGTTTTCCTGGTTGTTTAGTTCGTTTGTATTCTCTGGCATAGCGATAAAGTTTAGTTTGCCTCAATGTCAACAAGAATATGCCACGAATATAATTAATTTTTGAATAACCTTATAGGTCTGAAACTCTTGACAGACGCAGGTTTGGGCAATTTCTCATTCTACAACAAAGCCCCGCAATGCGGAGCTTTGTGCAGCATGATGCTTTCGCGTCCTTTGACTGATTAAAACTTATTTTTCCCGCCGATCACTTGATTTCATGCATCAGTTTGCGTACGAGCGGAGAGATTACAATAAGGACGACACCCGCAACCAATGCATAGATAGCCAGTTGCCGGTAGCCATCTGTGTAGGAGATGAGTTTTTCAGCTGCGGAGGCATTTTCATCAGCCAATGCCATCCCGGCGCCCAGCAGACCTGCTACGTACTGTCCATAAGCGCTGGCCAGGAACCACATACCCATCATGAGTCCCTGCATAGGGCGTGGGGCAAGCTTAGTCATGATGGAGAGTCCGATAGGGGAGAGGCAAAGCTCTCCGAAGGTGATTACCAGGTAGGCTGAGGTGAAGACGTTGAGTGAGGTGCGACCGGTTTCGTCTGCAAAGAACCGGGTAGAGTAGAAGACGTAGAACGCCAGTGCCAGGAAAAGGAAGCCCAGTCCGAATTTAACCACAGTGTTTGGTTCTATCTTCTTGCGCGCCATGTATAGCCATATAAGTCCAACTATGGGGCTGAAGATGATCACGAATACTGAGTTGGAAGAGTTGTTCACCACGTTGGGGTCGATATTTACCCCAGCCAGGTCATGGTGAAGGTTGTTGAGTGCGAACAGGCTGAGGGAGCCGCCGCTTTGTTCGAAGAAGGCCCAGAAAAGCACAGAGAAAATGATGAAGACCAGGGCGGCTACCAGTTTTTGTCTTTCTGCTTTATTATACTTTCTCATCTCCCAGAAGACATAGAATAGCGTAATGGGACCGATGATATACATGAAGAGGTCGGTGTAGCGGGTGTTTGTGACCAGCAGCAGTATAAGCGGCAGGGAAAGGACAGTACCTAAATAGACAGCAATTTCATAGATGCGCTTGCGTGAGGCGGACACATTTTCCAGGGGTGAACCACCGATAGGTCCGAGAGAACTTTTAGTAAAGACAAAAGTGACGAGGCTGATCATCATGACAATACCAGCCAGGGCGAAGGCTATGCTCCAGGAGTGATATTTACCTATGTAAACCATAAGGACGCCACCTAACAAGGCACCGATGTTGATACCAGAATAGAACAAGCCGAAGCCTGCATCCCGTCGGGGGTCATTGGCCTTGTACAAGGAGCCCACCATTGTGGAGATATTCGGCTTGAAGAAGCCGGTGCCTATGATAGTGAAACAGATACCGATATAGAAGAAATTTTCTGGTGAGGCAGCAATGATGAAGCTACCGAGGATCATCATCAATCCACCCCAGAACAGGGACTTGCGGAAGCCGAGGATTTTGTCAGCAAAGAGTCCGCCGATGAAGGTGAATGCATAGACAAATGCCTGGATGGCACCGTATTGGAGATTGGCGGTCTTTTCGTCGAGGAGCAGTCTTTCAACCATAAAGACGACGAGCATGCCTCGCATGCCATAGAAGCAGAAGCGTTCCCACATTTCGGAGAAGAACAAGTACCAGAGCTGTTTCGGGTACTTTCCTTCGAAGGACTGGATCTGGTCCAGTTGTGCTTCGGAGGAGCTGCTAATCAATTCATTTCCTTCATTGTTGCCAACGGCGGTAGGTTTCATAAATTAACTGTTATGAATACAAGATATTGATTTTATCAGGTTTAGTGCAAGATAAGGTGGGGAACGGGAGATGCTTTTTTGTCTTTTTGTTACTTCTTTTTTTCTGTCCTGTTTAGTTGGGAGGAGGGTAGATGTTGTTTTGTTGTTTTGTTTTTTCGATATGTTTAGTTAGTGAAAGCGGTAGATGTTTTTTCGTTTTTTCGGGGGCAAGTGGAATAAATGAATAAGGCTGCCGGGTGGCAGCCTTATTCATTAGATGAAACAAGTGTATCTATTTAACGGAGTCCGTGCATCATTTTCAGCATGACTCTGGAGAGGAGGAACAGCACTACTGCTGCTACGCCAGAGAATATTACGAAAATCATGAAGAAATCGTTGAGGGTGGCAATTTCATAGCCGAACAGGTTTCTGACTTCGCCGTTTTCGGGATAGAGTTTGCTGAGCATGCCAGCAAAGTCGTTGGCCATTGCATTGGCGAGGAACCAGACACCCATAAGTAAGGATGCGAGACGTAAAGGAGCCAGCCTGGCTACCATGGACAGGCCGATGGGGGAGAGGCAAAGTTCACCCCAGGTATGTAATACATACATGCCAAGTAGCCAGAACATTGAAGCTTTTGTGGTGCCGTCGACTCCTTCCACACCCATTGCAATGACGAGATACCCGAGAGAAAGAAGTGAGAGACCAATCGCCTGCTTTACAGGTGAGGAGGGTTCTTTGTCTTTTTTCCCCAGCCGGGTCCAGATCATTGCAAATAGTGGTGCAAACACAATGATTGCCAGGGGATTTACTGATTGAAACCAGCTGGCAGGCATTTCCCAGCTACCTATGGTTCTATCTGTTTGTTGATCCGCAAAAAGAGTCAGAGATGCCCCCGCTTGTTCGAAAGCGCTCCAGAAGAATATGACGAAGAAGGCGGCGATGTAAATAACAATGATACGGTCGCGCTCTACTTTGGTAAGGTTTGGATCCGAAATGATGAAGCCTGAAGCAGCTATTGATGTGGCGAATACCAGAGTGCTGATCCAGTTGAAGCCTACGAACTCCATGAATATGTACCACAAAGCGATGTAGATAACTGTCCAGGTGATGATGCGTGCAGGAGTAAACTCTGCTTTGCGCGGAGCTTTTTCCAGTACCGGTTCGTTTTGCTCAGCAAACATACCTTCCCGGTCGTGGGCTACTACATCACCTGTGTCCTCTGGTATTTTGTTTCTCTCAGGGCGTCCTCCGATTCCTTTTCCTTCAGCATCAACGATGTATTTGTCCTTGAGTAGTTGGAACATGATCAGGCCAAGCACCATGCCCACACCGGCAGCAAAGAAGCCCCAGCGGTAGTCGATCTTTTCTGCCAGTCCTCCGCAAATGAGGGGAGAGAAGAATGCACCAAGATTGATACCCATGTAGAAGATGGAGAAGGCCGCATCTACCCGCTTGTCGCCGGGAGCGTAGAGCTGGTTCACCATCGTAGAGATGTTCGGCTTGAAGAACCCATTACCAATTACAAGGGCAGTAAGTCCTGCGACAAACAGGATCTTGGCAAGATCCATATTTGTTTCCACAGTTGAAGCGCAAAAGAAGAGGATGAACTGTCCGATAGCCATGAGAAGACCACCGACAAAGATGGACCTGCGATTGCCCCAATAGCGGTCTGAGATAAACCCACCGATGAGCGGCGTCAGGTAAACAACTGCTGTAAAATTTCCGTAGATGCCTGATGCAAAGGTGGAGTCAAACAGGAGTATTTTTGTCATGAACAGAATGAGGATTGCGCGCATACCATAGTAGCTGAAGCGCTCCCACATTTCTGTGAAGAATAGAACATAAAGTCCTTTGGGATGTCCTTTTTGTTGTTGTACGTCCATAAAAGGTTGTTGCTTATATCAGTTGTCTAATGCCGAAAGATAATAAAACTTGGTTCAGGCGAAATAGCCCTGAGGAGGTTATTTTCCCACAATGGTGGGAAACCTGGTTCATTGGGATGTTGTTTCAAATTGTCAATTGATAACTGATAAGATAATTGATACTTGAAGGGGTAGCCCCGCACGTGCGGGTGGTTTAATTGATAATTGAAGGGATAGCTCCCAGGGGCGAACAAGCATAATGTAAACGTGTTCGCTACATAGAGGAGGCCCCACAAGTGCGAGGCCGCCTTTCATGTTGTGTGTACAAATTCATCCTATAGTTAGACTTAACAACTCACCAGCTCAACAATCAAGAGATATTCTTTTCTTTCATCACCCGGTTAAGCCATCTCAGCAACGCGAATGCAAGGCCGGCAGACAGCAGAAGCAGCAGGCAGTTTACAAGGAAGAAATTAGCCTTGTTTTCATAGCCGTACCACATGCTGGCGAGCACGCCGCTCATCTTGTTGCCGATTGATGTGGAAAGAAAGAAGCCTCCCATCATCAGGGCGGTGAGCCTTGGCGGACTAAGTTTCGAGACGAGGGACAAGCCCATGGGACTTAACAGAAGCTCGCCCACAGTGATCACCCCATAACAACCGACCAGCCACATGGGTGAGACTTTTTCCGCGCCATTGCCGCCAGCATATACGGCGCCAACCATGACCAATGTAGAGAGACCTGAGATGAGGAGACCGAATGCGATCTTGGTTGCGGTGGTAGGTTCCTTGCCACGCCGGCGGAGCATTGCAAAGAAGCCGACGACGACCGGGGTCAGAATTACCACCCAGAAGGGGTTGACTGACTGGAAGAGCTCTGTACTTGTCAGGTAGACCTCTCCCCGGTCTTTCGGAATCTGGTCCTCGGGAATATTTCTGAAGTAGACATTATAGTTGTACTCCCTCAATACCTGGTCACCTTCCTTGATAGCCTGGTACTCATGGTCATACATGGTAACTGAATCTTTAGTAGTAGGAATTGTCTCTACCTGGTAGAGCAGTCTGGCAGGCTTTTCAACTATCGGCGACACCTCCCTGTCTGTGTAATACTTGGCCCAGCGTGTAAGTGCAGTTCCGTTTTGTTTGAATACCGCCCAGAAAACAAGACTTAAAGCAAAGATGGCCAGCAAGGCGGCTATTGGTCTTTTGTCCGTATCGTTCGCTTTCCACCAAAGGGAGACATAGAAGATGACAACAGGTATTGCAGCGAATATAAATGCATCAGTACTCTTGCTACCCAATAGATTATCTACCCCAAACATGTATTCGGGGAGCAGCCATCCGATAAATCCGGCAACAATAGCAGGAAGGAACACGCCACCGAAAACTTTGCCCATACTCGCATCACCTTTTTCCACAGGCTTCATCACGTCTGCATGTCTAAGGTATTTGAGGCCAATGGTAAAGACAATCAGTCCGATAATCATTCCTATACCAGCTGTAGCAAAAGCAGCACTCCAGCTATACTTGTTGCGCATGAAGGCGGCCAGGATGGGCCCCAGGAAGGCACCGATGTTGATGCCCATATAGAAGAGGTTGTAGCCTGAATCTTTTCTTGCTTTGTATTCAGTATCGGAGTATAGGTTGCCGAGTAGTGTCGAAATATTAGGCTTGAAGAAGCCATTTCCTACAATGATAAGGCCGACAGACACATAGAAAGTGGTCATTCCCGGCAGTGCAAGACCGAGATAGCCGAGTGCCATTAGAATACCTCCGATGTATACTGATTTGATATAGCCGATCTTCCTATCAGCAAGGAAACCACCAAGGAACGGGGTAAGGTAGGTGAATGCAATAAACGTCCCGAAGATGTCATCAGCGGTTCTGTCAGGGATGGCGAGGCCTCTGTTTACATCAATCATATACAGGACGAAGATCCCCAGCATCAGGTAGTACCCGAAGCGCTCCCACATTTCAGTAAAAAAGAGAAAAGGCAATCCTTTTGGATGCTTACCTACAGTAGCATGTTGTTCGCTCATTTTGCGATTTTATGAATGAAGGGGTTAAAATAGAAAATTTTGGTGAGACCCTGCAGATTCTAGTCGTCTGTTGTGTAAGATTATTACCACACTGTTACTAAAAGTCGCAACTGTCTTTTGTGAATACATCTTTCTGTAGATAGCTTTTTTAATCCTTCGGTACCGCCTTTTACTTTTGAATGAATCCATTTCTGTTTTGAAAGAATCACTAAACGCGCATGTTACATCCGGGGTCAACCATAAGAGTTTACCAGCACCTGCGGCAGTACTAATGGCAGAAACAAAGACTCTGCAGGCAGGACTTGTAAAAGCACAGCAATGGCACCTTTTTTTTAACTCGCCGTTCAGAACTTTGCAGGAATTTTCCAAGTGCAGGTCTGCGAAAGCCATTAAGCGAAAAATTTGTCATCGTTGATAATTAATCATAAAACTTTAAATCAAAGCTCTAAAAAACACTAGCTATGAAGAGTAAATATTTACTTAGCGCCTGTATATTGGCCTCATCATTAACTACTCAGAGTATTGCCCAGTCAAATTCCTCCTCATTTGAACGCCTTCAGGATATCTTGTACCGGCTGGAGCACAAAGCACCCCATCATGCTGCTTATTACCAGCGTGTAGTTCCTGCTGTGAATGCAGCAAATGCCGCCAATAAGACCACACAGACTGTTTCAAGGCTTAAAAGCTATGTCTATAAAGAGTATGACAACTCTTTTATCAATCGTGACACTACAGCCTTCAATTACACAGGGTTCCGCACTGGCGAGTGGATGGGAGATATGAACTATGACAGCTACGTAATGTGGCAGTACGATAATGCCGGAATGATCTATGACTATTTCGAAAATGGCACCCAGACTTTTGATTCAAACGACCACAGGGTTGATCGTTTGATTAAGCGTTGGAATGCCCAGACATCTATTTATGTCAATCACGAGAACTACACGAACACCTATGATTCGCTTGCACGCCTGAAAACTCAAAGAGAACAACATTGGGATAACGGCGCCTGGGCTAATGACAGTTTGTTTGAATTTACCTACGATACTTTAGGTCGTGTGGAGAGACTGGAAGGCAAGATCTGGAACGCCTCTGCCAACTCCTGGAAGCAGAGAGACCGCTATACCTATACCTATGATCCGGCAGGTCAGATGATCCGCGAAACTTACCAGATCTGGGATACAGCACTTGTAAACTGGCGCAATATCTCCCGCTACAATTACCTCTACAACAACAACAAGCTTGTGACTGCGGATTTTGACACGTTCAGTCATGGTAACAATGCATGGGAGAACACCGTACTCTATGAGTATTCCTACGATGGTAACGGAGACAATACATCGATGCTCGTGAAGAATTGGAATGCCGGACTGAATGGTTATGAGAATGCTATGAAGTACAACTATACCTACGACGGCAACCACAATGCGCTGAGCGAGACCGTTCAAAACTGGGACGGAGGTTCCGCTTCTTTCCTTAATGATACCAGAACTCAATTTACCTACAACTCATTTGATCAGCCACTCACAATCGTCAACGACACCTGGGACGGCTCTGCATGGGCGTATGACAACAACAGCGCCACATACAACCTGTATTATGAAGTGGAGACATCTGACATCAAAGAGGTAGCAGAAGACAGCAGGGTGCTGGTTTATCCTTCTCCTGCCAGTAACTACATCAAGGTTGATCTTGAGTGGAAGAACACACAAAATGTGAGTCTTGCGATATTTGATGCTCAAGGCAGGATACTGAAACAACAGATTGGCTCAGGGCAGCAGTTTACAATTCCTGTAAGCGATCTGCCTACCGGCAACTACTGGATCAGGATTGCAGGCCAGAATGGAAACGTTGTAAAACAAGTTTTGGTTACACACTAGTACAGGAACGAGTACAATATAAAGAGCAGGGCCCCTGGAGATGAAGCGGCCCCGGGCGGTTT
>JAFAAT010000100.1 GCA_023426425.1 Bacteroidota bacterium
TAGCTAGAAGGTAGCTAGAAGGTAGCTGGGATATGATTGCAGGGTAGCCAGAAGTTTAACGGAGGGTTATTCATATGTGCAACTAAAAAAACAGGCTGCCTTATTAAGACAGCCTGTTCGTAAATATCTACCTTGGAATGATTAAGCCAGAGCATTGATTCTCTTCACAATACCAGACTTCAGGTTGCCCGCCTTGTTCTTATGAATTACACGACGCTTGGCAAGCTTATCAATCATAGACATAACTTCAGGCAGAGACTGTTGAGCTTCAGCTTTGTCTGCAGTAGCTAACAGTTTACGGATAGCGTTACGAGTCGTTTTACCGTAGTAACGGTTACGATCGCGACGTTTAAGACTCTGACGTATGTCCTTTTTGGTTGCTTTATGATTTGCCATTTCTAATCTGGTATTTTCTTTAAGGACTGCAAAGGTATTGCATTATTAAATAAGCACAAAATAATTTTGCAGTATAAGTACTGTTATTCTACGGTTTAAAGGCTTGATTCTGTAAACATCTGACGCGAGCGCTTGGTCAGGAATTCCTTCCGCTCAATAAAGTTGTCCAGTTTATCTTTCGGAATGCGAAGACTGTAGTAATCACCCTCAAAAGTTTTCATTTCAAACATCTCATAATCCGGGTTCCACTTCTCCAGCAGCCTGCGTTCTATCCTCAGGTCCTGAGACAACAGGTCAAAACTCAATGGCTCCCCAATACGCACTATAGCCATAGAATTAAGCTCCTCCTCTGTAAACATCGGCTTCTTCACCGCTGCAGCAATTGCATTAGGTTCCGCACTGACAGTGCTGAAGTCCACATCGTCTGGAAGTCCGCCTAGCCCAATGAAGTTATTCATGTTCTCAAAAATCGAAGCGGTTGCAATAAATGCCAGCACATGACCCTGAGTCTCCTTCGGCAGATACTTTTTGATGTCCCAGAAGTTATTGCTTCCGGTACGTGCAATTGCACGCTGCACCGGAGTGGGCCCACTGTTATACGCAGCTACCACCAGCAACCAGTCATTCAGCTCACCGTAGAGATAGGTAAGATATTTAGCCGCCGCATTGGTCGATTTTGTCCAGTCCTTCCTGTCATCACGTTTCCTGTTGACCGTCAACCCCATCATCCTTGCTGTAGATGCCATAAACTGCCACGGGCCTACCGCACCCACACGGGAAATAGCATTGTTGTTCAACGCTGATTCAATCACCGCCAGATACTTGAGCTCTTTGGGAATGTTATGTTTCTCCAGGATCTTATCTATAAGACTGAAATTCTTTTCACCCCGCTTCTTTACAACTGCCAATGTGCGATCATGAGACGCCATATACTTCTTCGTATACGACACGACATAGTCGTTCATCGATCCGAAATAAGAAACATGTCCGGCCAGCGGTACGGGCTTCTTATCATGATTTACACGTGCTGGAAGGGGAACAGATTTTTTGATGGATGCCGAAGCCAATGTCTTCACAATGGTATCGGTCTTAATCACCCGCGCATTCTTCGCAGGTAGCGTAAACTCCTCGTATTTCTGAGCAAAAACGGCAGAGGTAGACAGGGTGATAGCTGTTGCTAACAAAAGGCCTTTGTATTGCATGTTTTTTATCGTTGTTTAAGCGTTGAAACCATGCAACCCAGATGGGGAAGCTTGACTCTCTAGACTAATTCTGGTGCTTTATGTTACAATAGGAAATGCCGCTTAGGCTTTAGTTTGATCTTTTTCTTTCATTCCGGCTTCCAGTTCAGTTTTGATACCGGTTTTAGCGTCATTGAATTCACGAACCCCTTTGCCAATGCCACGCAGCAGCTCGGGTATCTTCTTGCCTCCAAAAAGAAGGATAATGGCCAACATAATCCAGATCCACTCTCCACCGCTAGGCAAAGAGAAAAGGAACAGCGAATTGATTGATAAAATCGACATTAGTTATGTTTTAAGTAACGAGTTACACAAATGTAAGGCAATAATCTGATCAGCAGCAGCCTTTTTGCAGTTTTTAACGTATTTGCCTGATTACTAGATGCATACGCAGGGTTCTATTCCCTTGTTTACCCGTTCAGCTGATCCCTCAATTGCCGGGTCATCCCGGTAGTATAAGACCGCCATTTTTCAATCACCTCCTTCATGTCCTGGGGCAGCTCAGAATCAAACTGAACCCACTGCCTCGTCCTGGGATGGGTAAAGCCTAGTTCCTTTGCATGTAGCGCATGCCTGGCCAATATCTTGAAACAATTCTCGACAAACTGCTTATACTTCGAAAACACCGTCCCCTTCACTATATGATTGCCTCCATAGGTTCCGTCATTAAAAAGCGGATGCCCCTTCGACTTCATATGCACCCTGATCTGGTGCGTACGCCCTGTCTCCAGCCTCAGCTCTATAAGCGTCACATAATTAAACCGCTCAAGTACCTTATAATGAGTAATCGCATGCTTCCCATGCTCCCCGTCAGGAAACGTGTCCATGATCTTCCTAAACCTCAGGTTCCTGCCCACATGTGCCTCTATCGTGCCTTCCTCTTCTTCAAAATCCCCCCACACCAGCGCTATATACCTTCTATGTACCGTATGCTTCTTAAACTGCCCGTTTAAATCACTCATCGCCTTCTCTGTCTTTGCTATCACCACCAGCCCGCTCGTATCCTTATCAATCCGGTGCACCAGGCCCACCCTGGGCAGTGCACTCGTATCTACCTGCTCTTGTTGCAGGTAATACGATAATCCATTCACCAGCGTACCCGAATAGTTCCCGCACCCGGGATGTACTACCATCCCTGCTGGCTTGTGAATAACCATCACGTCCTCATCTTCATACACAATATCCAGGGGCAGTGGTTCAGGGATAATCTCAGACGACTCAGGCTTGCGGGTTTCATACACAATGATCTCATCCAGCGCCTTTACCTTATAGTTGGGCTTAACAGCAGCACCATTCACTATGATATGCCCGTCTTCAAGAGCCTGTTGTATCTTATTCCTGGTCGCGCCTTCTATCCTGTTCATCAGGAATTTGTCAATGCGCAGCGGCTCCTGTCGCTTGTCCAGGTTGATGCGCATCCGTTCCACAGGACCACCCGACTCTCCTTCATCTGCTATCTCATCCGGATCCTCGAAGTCTTCTTCGAGTTCATTATCATCAATCATCGCGCAAAATTAACTGAAATACTGCAGGTCTACTCCGACAGCCATTGCAGCATGTGTTTGGGGTCAAGCTGATAGATATTGCTCTTGCGTTCTACCTTCCCATCATTGATCCAGTAGATGGCTGGCACGGAAGTCCCAGCCATTGATACAAATTCTTCCGGCCCCTTGAAATACATATGCGGCACTTCATGCGCATGGGTTTCTTCAAAGAATGGTCCCACCTGTCTGGGTGCTCCATTCAATACCATAAAGATCGGTATCTCAGGATGCTGCCGGTGGATGACCTGCAGTTTGAATGCTGCCTTCTTGCAATGACTGCAGGTAAGACTTAGAAATGCAACAATATGCTTCCCTTCCCCGAGATTATTATGCTTTGGGTAGCTTTCCGCACGGAGTAGCGGTGCCAGATTGATCTCACGCTCCACTACATCCGGCCTGTCAGTTTGCACTGAAGGCAGCACCAGGAAAGGAACAGCCAGCGCAATCAGCCCCGTCGTTACAGCAACTATACCTGTGTACCTGTATCTTTTAACCCTATAGATGAAGTACAGCAGCACCGTGACCACCAGCAGCACCATATTCTTAATGATCGCCTCGGATGGTTTCATGACCACCGCATTTCCAAAACATCCACAGTTTCCTTCATCTCCCTGCCTCAGCATGAGCAACACCAGATAGCCATTAAACAACAGGAGCAGGAAGATTACTGCCGGATAGGTAAATGACCGCAAATGCACATGGGCAACCAGGAAAACACCCAGCAGGAGCTCGAACCCGATAAACAGCCTGGCTACAATACCTGCAATGGTCAGGTTGCTTATCCCCGCATCAATAATATTCCAGGTGAAATCTTCAAACGCATAGAGCTTGGAAACACCAGAAAATAAAAATACTGCTGCGGTTGCCAGCAACAGTATCAATCCAAATATTCGTCCTATGTAAAAGCCGACTGTCTTAGACATTCATTAATAAAGGCTGCAGTCCTCCACTGTTTTGATGTCGCCAATCTCGTATGTACTTGAGTTCCCCTCGCAGGCAGACTGTGCGTTCTTCTTGGTGTCCTTGATCGGGTATTCACGGATAGTTGTGTCTGGCAGCCCAGGCTGACCCGAGTACGAAATCGTACACTGGCAGATAAAATCGCGGGTACAGGAGCTGAATCCTATAGCGAGGAAAGCAGCAGCCATAAGCAATGGAAGGCGAAACTTCATTGGGTGTTTTATTTTAACGGTTGAAGATAGCAATCCTTTTTTAAAAGTACAAGATATCACAACTCCTCCGCTTTTCTCTTCATTACCATAGCGCAATAGAAATGCAAAATATCCATGGCTTTTGTCCCGACAGGACTACTACTCAGCCAGCTACCCGGCTATCCGAAATCACCGCTCGAAATATCTTCCGTATCCCTATCTTTATTTGGTCAACAGCATAACATGAGTCAGCTAAGCCTTCTCGCAGAGTCATTAATCGGATCGGAAATCGTCAAGCTCGGAAATGAAATCAGCACCCGCATCAGCCAGGGTGAACAGATCTACAACTACACCATCGGAGACTTTGATCCTAAGATATTTCCCATCCCAAAATCGCTGGAAGAAGGAATCATAGCTGCTTACCAGGCACACTATACCAACTACCCTCCCGGCGACGGACTTAAAGAGCTCCGCCTCTCCGTCATCGAATTCATGAAGCATTGGAGCGGACTCGAATACTCGCTTGAGGAAACACTTATCGCCAGCGGTGGGCGTCCTCTTATCTACACCTTGTTCCGCACACTAGTCGACGAGCATGACAAGGTCATCTATGCCGTGCCCTCCTGGAACAACAACCACTACGTTCACATGAACTGGGGCCAGCATTGTGTCATCGACGCGAGGCCCGAAAACGATTTTATGCCTGTGGCAGAAGATATAGCCCCACATCTACAGGATGCCGTGCTCCTTTGCCTGTGTTCACCACAAAACCCTACCGGCACTGCCATAGACAAAGCCCAGCTCGAACAGATCTGCGACCTCGTACTGGAGGAAAACAAAAGACGGGGAGAGAAAGAACGCAAGCTCTACCTGATGTTCGACCAGATGTACTGGATGCTGACCTACGGCGATACCAAACATCATAGTCCGGTCTCCCTGCGACCAGAGATGAGGGAATATACCATCTTCATCGACGGCATCTCCAAGGTCTTCGCTGCTACTGGTGTAAGGGTGGGGTGGTCCTTCGGCCCTGCAAAGGTGATCGCCAAAATGAAAGCATTTCTCAGTCACATCGGTGCCTGGAGCCCCCTGGCCGAACAAAAAGCCACTGCCGATTTCCTGAGAAACACCTCTGAAATCGAAGAGTTCCTCGGTACATTCAAGTCTGAACTGGAGGAGCGCCTGCAGCTCATCTACCAGGGCTTCCAATCTCTCAAAGCTAAAGGTTACGCTGTAGATGCCATAGCCCCTCAGGCGGCAATCTATCTTACCATCCGCTTCGATCTGCTGGGAAAGTCAGTCGATGGTCGTGTGCTGGAACAGCAATCAGACGTGGCTGCCTACCTGTTGTCGGAAGCAAAGCTTGCAGTTGTGCCATTCTACGCCTTCGGTGCAGACCGCAGCGCCCCCTGGTATCGCCTCAGCGTTGGCACCTGCAAAAAGGAAGAGCTTGGACAAATGTTTGCAGGACTCGAATCAGCCCTCGCTCGTCTGAAATAAGATTACCCCGATATCTCCGCACACCAGGCCTCCATACGTAGTGGAAGTTTTCCCCTGCAAGGGATGTGTGGTCCATCAATTACCCTGCTGCTTCCTGTGCTGGTCTATCTCTATCACCCTGGAAATATTCGAATGATCCAGTCTCTTCCCCCTGATGATCTTTTCCTCATCGAGCAAAAACAGTGAAGGCGTTGCCTGCACATCATACAATGCCCAGTACCTCGAACGACGCTGAGGGTCCCACACATGGTGCCAGTCTTCCAGCTTGTTCTTCGTGATAAACGCTTTCCATTTCTCTTCCTCTACCTCCACATTAAAAGCAAACACTCTAACCCCCTTCGC
>JAFAAT010000274.1 GCA_023426425.1 Bacteroidota bacterium
GTATGGTATCATTAAGGCGTTTATCCTGATGCTTATTAGCGCCTGTTGTCCGCTGGCATTTCGTGAGGAATTTCAGGTATCAAAACCTTGGGGGGGAAATGCCACACCGTAATTTTACCTTTTCCTACTTTAGGTCTACTGTAGGTCTACTGTAGATCTACTGATCCTGTACCTATCCTGTTGGATCAGCTCTGAAGGAGGGATGAACGATTGAATAGCCTAACCGGATGGGAGAATTTCCTTATTTTGTCTGCAAAATAGTCCACTCATGCACAACAGTACAATTCATCAGAGCAGAAACATTAAGCGCTTCCGGGAGATGCTGGGAATTAAGCAGGAGGCTCTGGCAATGGAACTCGGTGACGACTGGAGCCAAAAGAAGATCTCGCTGCTCGAGCAGAAAGAAGTGGTGGAGCCCGACCTGTTGGACCAAGTTGCGAGGGTGCTCAAGGTGCCCAGGGAGGCAATTGAAAAGTTTGATGAAGAGCGGGCGATAAACATCATCTCTAATACCGTTAATAATAACGACAGCGCCAGTGGAAATTCTTTATTCAGCTATTACCCGGTAATCAATCCTCTTGAGCTATGGATGGAAGCATTGGAAGAAAACAAGAAGCTTTACGAGCGCCTGTTGCAGGCGGAGCGGGAGAAGGTGGCGCTGATGGAGAAGATGCTTGGATCGCGGTCCTAATGGTTTGTTGGCACTGACTACAAAATAAATCAAAAGCTAGCTGGAGGATTTCATTAGATATTTGGAAATTGGTTTCTGTGATGGATGTTAATAAGTCTCAGCCGCGTTTTAGACCGATACCGAAATATCCCGGCTATGCGGTAAATCGCCTGGGAGAGGTTAAGAGTTTCAAAACCGGACGAATTCTCAATTGCAAGTTACACAAGAGTGGATTACTGGTAGTCAAGCTTTTCAATGAGGGGAAACGCGTAAAATGTTTTGTCCATAGGCTGGTGGCGGAATGCTTTGTTCGCGGAAGAGGTGAAGGAAGGTGGGTGGTGAGGTTTATTGACAAGAATAGATTGAATGTTTCGGCAGAAAACCTGAAGTGGATCACACACAGAGAAGCTACACAGACTTCAGGAAAGCGAGGTGACAAGAGGGTCTGCGGGGAGGAAGTGCCGGGTAGAAAGCTCACCTGGGCTGCGGTTGACCGGATACGAGCGGGTTATGAGGCCGGGGCGACTATGAAAATGCTGGCAGCAAAATACAAAGTTAGTGGCCAGGCCATTTCAAACATTGTCCATGGACGTAGCTGGAGACCTGAGGATCATCCGGGAAGGTAAACTCATTAGTTCTGGTTTTTTATTGTTTGCGCGAGTGTTACTCTGCACGGATGTTATGATCAATGTTTTATCTATTAGAAATGATCATACTTGTAAATATATTCTAGTTGGGTGCCTAATTCCCCGAATTGCGTATGACAAGAGAGATTGCAAAGTTTGCCGGGCATTAGAGGATCTGAACCGGAAGCAGTCAATGCAAACCAACAAACCTTGAAGCACATCCTTATCTCCATCCTGTTTTTTATGCCACTGGCGCTATGCTCACAGGAGGATGTAGAGGTTGTGCATTACAGCCGCAAGTACTGAACATCTCCTGGTTGTGAGCTGAAAAATATCTCCTGTAGGAACGTTTCCAAAATCGCACGTTTCATTATCTAACCTGTCGTAAGTTTTTAAGTCACAAAGGTGCAGGTGAAATTGCTGGACCTAGACAAATCGCAAGCCAATTTTTTAAATTGTTTCAGAGTACCTATACTATCAGTCCAGACTTAAAAGCATACATCATGATGCCTTCCCGGCCTTTGACACCTAGTTTTTTGCATAAAGCATCTCTGTAGCCGTGAACAGTACGGACGCTCAATTTCATTTCATCTGCGATCTCCTTGTACGATATGTCATTACAGCAAAGTTTGATAAAGGTCATTTCTTGTTCTGTAATGTTCGGAACCTGCAAGGTCTTCTGTTGAGCAGCGCGTATAACGCTTTCAAAAGCACTTTCTGATTCATAGACGCCATTATGAAAGACTTTCCTGATCGCATTGACCAAGGTAGCTGCGGGTTCATCTTTTGAAACTACAGCGTTCGCGCCTGCAAGGAAGGCACGTTTTACGTTATCGTCGGTGATATACATAGAAAGTATCACGTTCTTGATAGCGGTCCACTTCGACCTTATTACCTTGAGAGTATCGAGTCCATTTAGGACAGGCATGCTAATATCAAGGAGGCAGATATGAGGAGTTTGAGGAATCGACTGTAATTTATCCAGAAGCAGCTGACCGTTACTGGCTTGGCAAACGACCGTTAGATCAGGATGTTTATTGAGGTATTCAACTATCAGTTCTCTTACTCCTTCCTGATCATCAGCTATAGCGATACGAATAGGTTTTTTCATCGCTGAAGTTTACGCGCGAAATCTAAAACTAAATCCATACAAGCCGAACAGTTTAATTGGTATTTAATCAAAAAATGACAATAAGGGGGGTGTTTTTACGGGGTTGATGGAAACCGTCAAGTCTTTTACTTTCGCGTTATAAACCACTATGAAACGCTTTTTTATCCTTCTGCTATTCTCGCCTTTAGGCCTACACGCGCAACAAGAAGCGAGAAGTATTCAGTACAACAAAAAGTACTTGGATTTGAAAATAGCGTCTTTAGAAAAGTATGCAATGAAGGTAGACCGGCAACAGCAACGCCTATTGCGCAGATTAGAGAGAAAGGAAAAAAAGCTTTTGGATAAGATCCAGCGGAAGGATTCTGTTCAGCATGCGGTACTAATGAGGGAGTCAGTGGACTTTGACTGTCTATTCCGTTCATGTTGACCCACCATTCCGCGATGTTGACCCACCCCGGTATTGATAGGCCAGTATGTTAAGAGCTTTTGCGGTTTAAAAATAGTTGATCCTTTTCTATTGCTTGATTTTTCTTCTCCAGGACTCTCCTTTAAGTTCTATCCTATGGGCACGTGCTGTCAATCTGTCAAGGATCGCGTCGGCCAGAGTAGGATCATTGATGTACTCATGCCACTTAGCTACCGGAAGCTGTGATGTAATAATAGTGCTCCTCTTTCCATACCTGTCTTCCAGAAGCTGGAGCAACGCCAGTTTGATATCCTGGCTGAGTG
>JAFAAT010000292.1 GCA_023426425.1 Bacteroidota bacterium
AGTCTGTATGCAACAGGGCGACAGGCAGCTGAGTTTTTCTGTGACTACAGAAGTGTTTTTCCGGCGCCTCACGAAAGACCAAATTGCTCATTATGTTGCGGGCTACAAGCCTTTTGACAAAGCGGGCGCCTACGCCATCCAGGAATGGGTAGGGATGATTGGTATCGAAAAGATAAACGGTGACTACTACAATGTGATGGGCCTGCCCATTGGAGAAGTGGTGAAGCGACTGAAGGAATTCGACGATTCTTTAGCTTAGTCTTTCACCCACCAGATCGGCAACCTGCATGGCTACTTCACTTCCGAGGGCCACACCCATGCCTCCCATCCGAAATGCACCGTAGAGCCTCTCTGAGAATGCACGTACAATAGGGCTTTTGGTAGATCCAAACGCCATGATACCAGCCCAGCGCTGTGCCACCTGGAAATGCACTCCCGGTATGATCACTTCCTGAAGCTTCTGCTCCAATGCCAGCTGAATCTGCTCGTTTAGTTCAAGGCGTGTGGTGGTCTCAGCTTTAAAATCCATATTCCTGCCTCCGCCGATGAGTACCCGTCCATCCAGCTCTCTGAAATAATAGTATCCCTTGTCGAAATGGTAAACTCCCTTAAGCTTCAAATCGGGGATGGGCTGAGTGATGAGCACCTGCCCCCGCCCGGGTGTCACATTTGCATCCTGTATCAATTCACCTGCAAACGCATTGGTGCACACGCAGACTGTATGGGCATGTAGCGTCCAGCTGGTTTCCCTGAAGCCATCTTCCACGGTTATATGCATGTGCGACTGATGTTCCTCCATGCGGGTTACCCGGGCACCCGTCTTGATTTCTACCCCAGCAGCTATGGCAGTATCAGTCAGAGCGCGCAGCATCTTGCCTGTATTCAACGACCCTTCACAGCTATTTTCAACAAGTGCCAGCACATGTCTGGAAGAGAAACCGAAGGTTTGGATTCGCTCATTAGCTAATCTGAACGCTGCCTTACCGGTAATTGGCTGAAGCAGGCTGTTCAGATAGTCTATTCTCTCCAGTGCCGGCAGCTCTGCCTCACCAATAAGTTCGTGACTGCCATCCTGCTGGTAGCCGATAGCTGCATCGCCCAGTCTGCTGCGCAGCCTTTCCAGTCCACGTTTCCTGCGGGAAAACAGTGCAAGCATATCAGCCTCTGGCATCAGTTCCAGGTCATCCAGCAATTCCGTGAGGCTGCCCATGCAGGCAAAGCCGGCGTTCCTTGAACTGGCACCTGTGGGTAGTAGGCCTCGTTCAAGTACAAGTACACGTGCTGAGGGGAAACGTTGCTTCAGCTCGATGGCAGTGCTGAGGCCGACGATGCCTGCCCCAATGACAATATGGTCATATGCTGAAAAGCTCTGCTGCTCCCAATAACTAAACATGCCCTAAAGATAACTACGACTGCATTTACAACTTCAGGAGACCATAACCCAGCAGACTACACGAGCACTAATTCAATGAATCACCGACTTAACGAATCACCAGCTCATCGACTAAACAACTACTGGTACGTTGTTTATAGTTTCCATATTTCCGTTTCGTATTTTTGGCGGCGGAATTAAAAAAATATGGAATACTCGTTCAGGAGCATTGAGCAGAAGTGGAAGGAATACTGGAAGGAACAAAACATCTATAAAGTAAGCAACGACAGCAAAAAGCCCAAGTTCTACATTCTTGATATGTTTCCCTACCCCAGCGGTGCCGGCCTTCATGTGGGGCATCCTCTGGGATATATTGCCTCAGATATTTACGCCCGCTACAAGCGGATGTGTGGATTCAATGTCCTGCACCCGATGGGCTTCGACGCCTTTGGCCTGCCGGCAGAGCAATATGCTTTGGAAACCGGGCAGCACCCGGCACAAACCACAGAGCAAAACATAGCCCGCTATCGCCAGCAACTGGA
The DNA here is from genome assembly GCA_023426425.1 of Bacteroidota bacterium. Classification (GTDB taxonomy): domain Bacteria; phylum Bacteroidota; class Bacteroidia; order Chitinophagales; family Chitinophagaceae; genus JAFIGV01. Next base: position 1,915 of record JAFAAT010000292.1, read on the forward strand.
CAATATCGGCTTCTGCTATGACTGGGACCGTGAGGTGCGCACCAGCGACCCGAAGTACTACAAGTGGACCCAGTGGATCTTCCTACAGCTTTTCCATAGCTGGTTTGACCGCCGGATCGGGAAGGCCCGACCTATCAAAGACCTGATCAGCATCTTTGAAAAAGAAGGCAATAGCAATCTCCCCTGCCCTGCTGACCATACTTTTTGTTTTGATTCAAAAGCCTGGAAAGTATGGACTGAAAAAGAAAAGCGTGAGGCATTGATGCATTACCGCCTTGCCTACCTAGGCTATGCCGATGTGTGGTGGTGCGAGGCATTGGGCACCGTCCTTGCCAATGACGAAGTTGTAAATGGCGTCTCTGAGCGCGGAGGCTTTCCGGTAGAGAAGAAAAGAATGCGTCAATGGTTTCTGCGCATCACTGAATATGCAGAACGTCTGCTTGCAGGCCTTGATGACCTCGACTGGAGCGATGCCATGAAAGAAATGCAGCGCAACTGGATTGGCAAGAGCAGTGGTGCTGAAATACGCTTTGATCTGAAAGACCTGTACGGAAAACACATCACTGCATTTACCACCCGGCCTGACACATTGTTTGGCGTAGACTTCCTGGTACTCGCACCGGAACATGAAATGGTCGATCTGATTGTCTCCGACGAGCAAAGGGAGGCTGTGGCAGAATACAGAAAGTATGTGCAAAGCCGTTCAGAGCGCGAAAGGATGAGCGATGTCAAACAGGTTACAGGCTGCTTTACCGGAGCCTATGCCCTGCATCCTATTAACCACAGGACTATTCCTATCTGGATTGCAGAATATGTGCTGGCAGGCTATGGTACCGGGGCCATCATGGCGGTGCCCAGCGGCGACAGTCGTGACCATGCTTTTGCGAAACACTTCGACATTCCCATCACCAATATCTTCGGAAAGAATTATAGTGGCAATGAGGCTTATACAGAGAAAGAAGGCAAGCTGGATAACAGCGGATTTCTTACAGGAATCGATATTTCCAAAGCAGCGCCAATTGCCATCCGGGCTATAGAAGATGCTGACGCTGGCAGACCCAGGGTGAACTATAAACTTAGAGATGCTGGATTCAGCAGGCAACGATACTGGGGAGAACCATTTCCAATTATCTACCTGCACGATATTCCCTATGCAATAGATGAAAAATCACTTGACGTGGAGGATGAGCTGAGACAACTACCTGTCACTTTACCGGAAGTGAGGAGCTATCAGCCCGCACTGAATGGCGAGGGGCCACTGGCAAATATCACCTCCTGGGTGAATGCCGATGGAGGCAGAAGAGAAACCAGCACTATGCCCGGGTATGCAGGAAGCAGCTGGTATTTCCTGCGTTATATGGACCCTGATAACGACAAGGAGTTTGCCTCACGAAAAGCCACTAATTACTGGCAAGAGGTGGATATTTATGTAGGAGGCACAGAACATGCCGTAGGGCATCTGTTGTATAGCCGTATGTGGACTAAGGTTCTCTATGATCTTGGGCATATCGGATTTGATGAGCCATTCAAGAAGCTCATAAACCAGGGAATGATCCAGGGGAACTCACGCTTTGTGTATCGTCTCCATGGCACCAATGAGTTTGTGTCCTATGGTCTGAAAGACAAGATGGCCACAGATGAAATACACGTGGACGTAAGCCTGGTGAATGGTGTAGAGCTCGACATGGAGGCCTTCAGAAAATGGAGGCCTGAATATGCCAATGCAGAGTTTATCCTGGAAGGGGATAAATACATCTGCGGCACCATGATTGAGAAGATGAGCAAGCGCTATTATAATGTGGTCAACCCCGACGACATAGTTGCACAATATGGTGCTGATACCTTCAGGATGTATGAGATGTTTCTGGGTCCAATCGATGTGAGCAAGCCCTGGGATACGAAAGGTATAGAGGGTGTGCATCGCTTCCTGAAGAAGATGTGGAGATTGTATTATGGAGATGCCGGCTGGCATGTGACGGATGATCCTGCCACTGAACAGGAGTTGCGCATCCTGCACAAGTCTGTCAAAAAGATAGGTGAGGATATTGAGCGCTTCTCATTGAATACTGCAGTGAGCCAGTTTATGATCTGTGTGAATGAACTCTCAGCACTCGACTGTCATAAGAGACAAATACTCGAGAAACTGGCAGTTGCCATTGCACCATTTGCACCGCACATGGCTGAGGAGCTCTGGCACCAGTTCGGACATGATACAAGTGTGGTAGATGCTCCATTCCCTAAGTATGAACAGCAGTATGTGGTAGACAATTCAAAGAACTATCCTGTGGCTGTTAATGGCAAGACCCGTTTGGAGATGGAGTTTCCGTTAGATGCGGATCAGGCTTCAATAGAAGAGAAGGTGCTCGCCGATCCTGCCATCCAGAAATGGCTTGAAGGCAAAAAGCCGAAGAAGGTGATTTATGTGAAAGGAAGGATGATTAATGTGGTCGTGTAGGTAACTCTTGCAACCAGCGCTGTTAATTCATAACGACGCTGGTTGTTTGATTTTGACAGGGTCCTGTCATTGTACCACCATCTTTTCGAACCTGCAGGCACCCTTCAGATTTGCAATCCTCAAAAAGTACACACCTGGAGAGAAGTCCTTCCGATGGAGGAGCACTTTACAATCGGTAACCGGATACCTCGCTATGTATTGGCCCATACTGTTGTAGATCGTGAGGGAAGTCCAATTCTGTCCGGGTGATAACTCGAGATTACTCTCAGAGATTAGCGGATTTGGATAAAGCCGGCAGCTCGTGGAAGGTTGTGGTTTGTGAACTGATTGCAACAGCCAGCCGCAATCCGGAAAGTCCTGGCTAAGGTTGGAGAGATCGTGGGTATACCAGTCTGTCGTGTCCTGATAAACCTGCACTCCACCAACTGACATACACAGTAGCTCATTCCACATGCCATTGTTGGGAAGTGTACCAGAAG
>JAFAAT010000299.1 GCA_023426425.1 Bacteroidota bacterium
CCTCCTTCGCCTCGGCGTGCTGTTTTATGAAGAATACCAGGAGGTGCCCTACCTCATACGCGACGGTGCCCTCTCAATCATCGAAGTAAGAAAACTGGTGAAGGAAACGCCTAAATACAACCCCGAAACTGGTGAAAGAATCAACGACAACGGGTACCCGGTCTCCAGGGAAATAGTAAAAAAGAACTGGGAACATAAACTGGAGCTTAAATACAATCTAAAGCTAGTCTCCGGCCAAAACAACAAAGCCCCCGCGGGTCAAATCAGGGACAAACAAACCCGCCTCCACTACCTCTACGAGCGTCAGCTCCTCGACCGGTACCGAAAAGGCTGAGTAGATAAACATCTCCATAATCTTTGTTTAATGTAGGTCTGTAGTTTAACCCGGACGCTAAATGTTATTACCGTCTGCTTATGCAGTAGTCAACACCAGTTGTCCGGATTCTTTTATGGCCTTGAATCCACCGCGGATGTCGAAGATGTTTTTGTAGCCACGGGATTTGAGGATCGAGGCGTACATCATGGCGCGGGAGCCGCCGCCGCAGTGGACATAATATGTTTCGTTCTGGTCGCCGGGCCCGGGCTTGGTGAGCAGGCTGTCGACGGGGGCGTTGATGGCATTGGCCACATGCTGCTTTTCAAACTCATCTTCACCACGCACATCAATGATCTTTGCATCGCCGGAGGCAGCCACTGTAGTGAGTTCGGATACTTCGATTGACGTGATCTGATCAAGAGCCTTTCCGGCACTGATCCAGGCATTCATGCCACCTTCGAGGTAACCTGCGCAATTTGTGTAGCCAAGACCAGAGAGCAGATTTTCCAATTCCTGCACCTGGCCTGCCTCGGCAACTATCAACAACCTTTGATTGGTATCGGGTACAAGAGTAGTAAGCCACATGGAAAAGCTGCCCTTGAATTGGATATTGATGGCCCGTGGAACGAACCCGCTACCAAAATCCTGAGGCGCGCGACAGTCGATGATCTGCACGGTCGGTTCTGAGGCGATTGCTTCAAACAAGTCGGGGCTTAGGGGTTTCAAAATCATCTGTGCTTCTGTCATATCAACAAATTAAACTGCAAATTTTCTAAATCCTGTGCTGGATTCCTAGCCGACTGCATTGACTGTTTCGACGGCAAGGATGACGATGGCCATGATTAACACAAACCAGCCAAAACCTTTCTTGAGGTTCGCTCCTGAAATGCGGGTGGCAAGGAGGGAACCCACGAGGATGCCACCGACAGCAATGGCAGTGATTTTCAACAGGAAAACCCAGTCGATGGAATAGTTGCCCAGATCGCCCGTGAAGCCGATGAGGGAGTTGAGTGCGATTATGAACAAGGAAGTGCCTACAGCAGTTTTCATGGGCAGGCCGACGAGTAGTACCAGTGCGGGCACCATGAGGAAGCCACCACCGGCACCGAGAAAACCAGTGACCAGTCCGATGCCGAGTCCATAGCTGAGGAGTTTCAGATTTCTGTGCAAGGAGCTGACAGAAGCGGGCGCAGGGGGTAGCGCTTTTTTAGTCTTTATCATGGAGAGGGAAGCGAGCAACATGAGCACTGCAAACACGACCATGGTGACTAATGAGAAGCGAATTTCGAAGCCATTCACAGTGGCTATTACTTCAGGGATGGCGGGTATCACAAACTTTCTTACCAGGAAAACTGTAGTGATGGATGAAAGTCCAAACAGCAGGGCGGTGCTGATGCTTAGTTGATTTTTCCGATAGTTGGTGTAGGCACCTACCAGGCTGGTGCATCCTACCACAAAAAGAGAATAAGAGATTGCCTGCACTGCATCCATACCGAATAAATAGACCAGCACTGGCACTGTGAGAATCGACCCGCCGCCACCAATGAGGGCGAGGGAGACACCGATAAGCACTGCTGCGAAGTAGCCAAGTAGCTCCATCCGGTAAAGATGCAAAAAATCTGCTCCTGTGAAGGTGTGGCAAGTCAGACGACAGAGGCAGACCTGCTCTGATGGTAAAGCTTTCGCCAGCGGAAGTAGCCCAAAACAGCCACCACAAAAAGGAAGACCGTGAGGATTGCCGTGAACGGAATTCCTTTATAGAGCTGCAGGGGTACGGCAAGGGCATTGGAGATATTGAGCAGGATCCAGTTTTCGACTTTATGCTTAGCCAGCAGCCACATCCCAGCCCAGGCGGTTGCCGAGACAGCGGCATCCCAGAGCGGCACGTCAGAGTCTGTGAACCCACGCAGGGTGAGGTAAAGCACCAATCCGCCCAGGAGCACGATGCCAGCGGTGACGACCCAATCGCGGGTGCCGCAGACGGTAATGGCAACAGCGCTTTGATTTTCATGATTCCTGTTCCAGCGCAACCAGCCGTAGATGCTCATGACCAGGTAGTAGGCATTGAGCCAGCTTTCTGCGTACAGACCAGCGGCAGCCATGATGTAGATGAACAGCGCTGTGCTGACAATGCCTGTAGGATAGAGCGCTACGTGGTTTCTGTTGGCGAGTACCACGCTGATCATACCGAACAACACGGCTACTGCCTCGAGGGGACCAGTGTTAAGTAACTGTTCCCATACCTGGTTGAAAAGATCCTGTGCATTCATCGGCATAAAAATAGTGGTCGGTGCGGAAAGAGATCCAATCAGTTAACTTAGTAATAAAATCGTCCTATGAAGCGAGTAGCACTCATGCTTTTAATTGCCTGTGTATTTGGCAGTTGCACCAGTTCCAGTGCACAAATGACGAGTCGTGTGGTGCGCGATTCATTGTTTATCCCGTGGGAGATGGTTTGGAGCCCGGACAATACCATCTGGTTTACCCAGAAGAATGGATATATCTGCAGGCTGGAACCTGTCTCGGGGATGATAGATACGATTTACCATGAACCAGAAACCGTGATACAAAGTGAAGGTGGGATGATGGGACTGGCGCTGCACCCGGACTTCCCGGCGGAGCCCTATGTCTATGTGGGCTATAATTATAACCAGGGTGGATACCGGGAGAAGATTGTGCGGTACACTTATGCAAACAATACCCTTCAGAGTCCGCAGGTGTTGATTGACAATATTGCGGCGTCCAGTATACACAATGGCTGCCGGTTGCTGATTGTGGGAGATAAGCTATTCATCACTACCGGAGACGCAGCTAACCAGTCGCTGCCACAGGATGTGAGTTCGCTGAATGGAAAGGTTTTGCGCATCAACCTGGACGGCAGTATTCCGGCGGATAACCCGATACCAGGAAGTGCGGTATGGTCGTGGGGGCACAGGAATGCGCAGGGGCTGATTTATGCAAATAATATCCTGTACAGCTCGGAACATGGTCCGGCCACAGACGATGAGTTGAACATCATTGAGAAGGGAAGGAACTATGGCTGGCCGGAGGTAAGGGGTTATTGCAACACCAGTTCGGAGATTACGTTTTGTAATGACTCGAATGTGGTGGAGCCATTGATGGCGTGGACACCTACGATAGCGGTGGGCGGCATCGACTGGTATGATCATGGGATGTTTCCGGCGCTGCAGCAGTCGATACTGATGGTGACCTTGAAGGACCAGACGCTGTACCAGCTGAAGTTGAACAGTACGTTTGATTCGGTGGTGAGTGCCACGGAAGTGAGTGGAATCAGTTTTGGGAGGCTGAGGGATATACTGGTGGCGCCGAATGGACGGATCTATATTTCGACCAGCAATTCGAGTGCGGGAGGTACAGGCAGCATGGTGGATAAGATAATTGAGCTGTTTGATCCGAACTTTACCAATGTGCAGCAGGTGGGGCGTACCGGAGATCTGGCTATATATCCCAATCCTGCCGGAGCATTTACGGTGGTGACAGTGCCTGTGTCGCTGAGCGCTTTGCCGACGGAGTATACGGTTTATGAAGCGAGTGGCAGTGTGGTGATGAAGGGAATGTTGTCGTCGCATAGTGAGATTATTGAGACGGGTGTGTTAGCGGCGGGAGCGTACCAGGTAGTGGTTCGTGGGAAGGATGGCGGCGTGTATAGAGGAAGGATTATGAAACATTAATTATCAGGAGGTTTTTGGAAATCTGGAGAAGAGTCCTATTTTTGCCATCCCAAAACGGTGCGGTAGCTCAGTTGGTAGAGCAAAGGACTGAAAATCCTTGTGTCGCCGGTTCGATTCCGGCCCACACCACAGCAAAATGAAGCGATTACGAGTGAGACTTGTAGTCGCTTTTTTCGTCTGAGGTTGTTTGGGTAACATTATTGTAGGATTTGAATCTCCGGAATGAAGCTACAGAGCGGTAGCCCCTGATGGGGCATGACCAGGGTTGTGTGAATGATTGCTACAGAGCGGTAGCTCCTGGCGGGGACATGGCCAGTGTATCGCAGATGATTTTCCACAGAGTGGTAGACCTACGTGTCCGGGGCTGAAGCCCCGGAATGAAAACATTGGGATGAAAGCGTAGCGGTGTTGAAAGGTGGGGCTAAAGCCCCTACAGGATTACAGCCTGACCCCCGGGCTAAAGCCCGGGGCTAATGGGTCCACACAGCTACAGAGCGGTAGCCCCATTTCGGTACAGCTTATAGGATATAACTTATCCCTGCGAATACCAACTTCCTTTACCTACTCCATGTCGCCTGATTTGCCCTGCTGCCAGCAGACCTTCCAGGTGTTTTTTGATCGTGTTCCTGTTTGCACCGGTGAGCACCACAGCTTCCGCCACCGTAATCCGTCCTCGGGACTTTATTAGCTCCAGGATCTGCCCGGAAAGCTGTGGCAGTTGCGTGAGCAGCAATCTTTCACGCTCGATTTTCACTTCAAGACGCTGCTTCTGCTTCTGCAGGGCTTTAATAAAAAACAATACCCAAGGCTGCCAATCAGGTTTGTCTTCCTTAAGGGTTTTCTGTGTCTGGCGCAGCGACAGATAATAGGCCTCCTTGCTGTGTTCGATCACTGCTTCCAGCGAGCTATAGGGCACATATGCATAGCCGGATTTCAACAGCAGGAAGGTAGTAAGCACCCTCGACAACCGGCCGTTGCCATCCTGGAAGGGATGGATTTCCAGGAACACTAAAACGAATGCAGCTATTATGATTAGTGAATGGATCTTTTTTTCAGCAAGCGCCTGTTGTGCCCATTCTACCAGCGCAGTCATGCGCATAGGGGTTTCAAAGGGACTGGCAGTTTGAAAGATAATGCCGAGGCTCTTTCCGTCAGGATCAAATGCCTCTACGTGATTTGGTGAAGTTTTATATTTTCCCCGATGCCAATAGTCCTTTTCACTGTAACGCAAGAGTTCCTGGTGCAGCTGCAGGATGTAGTTTTCAGTCAGTGGAATGGACTCATAATTTAAAAATATCAAATTCATGACGTCGGAATATCCTGCTACTTCCTGTTCATCTCTGCTTGCAAATTGATGTACCTGAAGGTTCGTTATTAGGCGTTCAACTTCGGCATCGCTAAGTTTGCTGCCTTCTATTCGGGTAGACGAACCAATGCTTTCTATTGTCGCCACGCGTTTCAATGCGGAAAGTTGCTCCGGAGCCAGAGATCCCAATGCACGCCAGGCACCTTTAAACTCATCAATCTCTGCAATGAGCGACAGAATCTCTGGAGTAATAACCAGGCTGCGCAAGTTCACCATACCCATAAAGTTACCCATAAATATCCATATATGGTGTGGATACCCATAAAATTATCCATAAATACCCATAAATGTCGTGGAGTTGAGACTGAGGGCGGTTGACTAATAAGGGAATGGTCGGGAGTGACAAAAGCTAGTCGAGCTTGAAACTGAGGTGTCAGATTTGTACCTTGGGTTTGTTCCCGGTGGCAGGCTGCGATGCTGTCGCTATAAAAATCGGGGATAAAGTTTCATGAGCAGTTCAAATCCATATATCATCGAAGGAGGGCTGGCGGGAAAGAAGCGCCTGAATGTGCTGGCTGAAGTGCTTGAAGATTCTACAAGCCGGTTACTAAAACAAGCCGGCATACGTGAGGGCATGAGGTTCCTGGACCTGGGGTGTGGCGGGGGGCATGTGTCAAGGATGGCGGCAAAGCTGCTGGGGGATAGTGGTTCTGTAACTGCGGTGGACTTTGATGCTGAGATTGTTGCACTGGCCCAGCAGGATGCAGAAGACGAAGGACTCAAGAACATCAGCTTTCAGTCGGGCAGTGCCTATGACGTCGACTATAACGGAGTTTTTGATGTGGCTTACTCGCGGTTTTTGCTGTCTCATCTTAACGAGCCTGAGAAGGTGATCCGCAATATGAGGCGGGCAGTGAAACCGGGTGGGAAGGTGGTTATTGAGGATATTGATTTTAGCGGTCATTATTGTTATCCTAAGTGCACAGCGTTTGATAAATATGTGGAGCTCTTCGTAAAAGCGGCGGCAAACAATGGGCAGAATGCCAATATAGGTTTGTCGCTGTACAGCATGTGCCGGCAGGAGGGGTTGCTCCAGGTGGAGTATGATGTGGTTCAGCCATCCTTTGCTATGAGTCAGGGCAAGTGGATGGCCTGGCTGACCCTGGACAGGATTAGTGGCACTCTTAAGAGCCAGGGTCTGGCGACGGAAGAGGAGGTCGCCGGAATGCTTTCGGAGCTGGAAGCATTTACTAATGATCCGCACACAATTATTTCCCTACCCCGGATATTCAGGGTCTGGGGACAAGCACCGGGCCTTGGTGACTAATCGTTTCTAACTAATATTTTTTATTGCTGAAGAAGCCACGAAGATCGCGGCTCATTTCTTCTGCTCTTTTCCTGAGGTCCTGGAGCTCTACTCCGACGTTTTTTCTTACGGTGCTGAAGGTGAGTGGGTCGCCGCCGGTCATGTAGGCGAGTTCCTGTGGTGTGCGTGCCAGAGGGATGACCATCCAGGCGATGATGTAAGCGAGCAATCCTATACCTGCACCGAGGAAAAGTACTACCATGATGAGGCGGACGATGACCGGGTCTATGTCGAAGTAGTTGGCAAGTCCGCTGCAGACGCCGCCGAGGACTTTGTCGTTGGGATTTCTATAAAGTCGTCGCTGACCAGAGGATGTTTTGATTGGCTCTTTGTAGGGAGAGGGCAGATAAGGATTGACGGGTTCTGCAGCTTCGGCGCCGAGAGTATAGGCCGGGCCGAGAGTCTGAACAACTTTATTTACGTCTTCGCGGTCGATGCAGGGTGCACCCGCCTGGAGGCGGATGGTGAACAGTTCTGCGATGCGGCTTTCGATGTCCTGGATGATCTCGTCCTTTCCAGGTTCGGAGATGAAATGGCGCTCGAGTGAGGTGATGTATTCATGGAGTAGTAGATAGCCGTCTTCCTCAATAGGAATCAGCCTTCCTGCTATTGTAATCTGAATGATGCGTTGCATAAGCTGAATTTATCAGTAACTACAAGATAGGAGTTTTTTAAGAAGGGTTAGCAGAAGCAGAAAAGGCTGCCTGATGGCAGCCTTTTCTGGAAAAAGTGGGAAGATTATTTAGAAGCAAACAGATTCGTTGCCTTTGATATCTTTTTGAAGCAGCATTGGGTGCGTGATTTCCTGGTCTTTGTACTCCAGATAGTAGCCGCCGACCCAGCCATACGCATCCACAACCTGACCCACCTGCAGCGCGCGGGTAGACCATCTGCCGTCTACAAAGCGGCAGTTGAAAGTCCTACCGTCGACATAGATAGTCACAAATGCGCTGGGGTAGATATAGGTCTTTTTGTTCTCGCAGTAAAGTTTGCAGGTCACGTCAATAGCAGTAGGAAGGTTGCTGAAGTAGGAAGGATCATAGACCATAACCTGTCCCTGCTGCACCTGACGTTCTCCCAAATACTTGTCAGCATAAAACACGCGGACTTTTGCGTCGTTCTGGATAATAGGTTCTTTTGAAGCTATCTTCCGTGATTCTGAGTAGCTGGAGCCGTTGTAGTAATAAAGCGGAAGGTGCACGTCATACTTGCCCAGGTTGATAATACCGTATGCAGACAGATTTTCCGGATCAGGAATGACAGAGGTACCAGGAGCGGACATGTTGAATGTGTAGTCGTATTCGTAGGTATGCTCTGCCTGGTAGTAGAAGCCTACTTCGGTTGCCTGAGCCTCTGCTCTAAGTTCACCGTTTGCAGCTTTCTTCACCACCGTGCGCATTGTGCGACCAGTGACAGGGTTGACGCCCACTTCAAGTGAGTCACCCTCTTTAATCGTTTGGTTTGTGATCGGGTTGGTGAAATTTTCTTTCAGTTTGTAGCTGGTGAACCAGGGAGATTTGTGTTCAGGGAAAACATTGATAGGAATACGCTTTCCATTTTCCATTACGTAGGCTACGAACTGGACATAGGCCAGACGTTTCTGTACAGCTGATTCATAGAGTAACTCGTCAGTACGGACTTTTGAACCATTCAGAAGAGAAATCATGTTGCCATTTGTCGACTCAGTATAGGGACCGGTGAATTTGATATCCACATCATATCCGGTCGCATAGTAGCAGACAACAACCAGGGAGTCGCTACCGGTAACGGGTTGTTTTACATAACCCATAATTGGGTATTCAATCGTATCCTGGTAGGGGGTTGAAATTGTACCAATTACCATTTTGTCATTGATGTAAGAAGTGTCCTGCTGAGTCTTCAAGGGGTACTTAACACCTCTGTACGTTCCAGTCTGTGTGTACTTCCAGTGGTAGAAGGAGGTACCTTTTGGCATAACCACAGTAGTGAGACCATCATCAAAATAGGTGGAGTCTTCAGTGGTTTTGCCTTTAACAAAGGTGTTTTGAGCAATTTGACCGTTCTGTAGCTTGTAGTATTTAACATCCAATTCCAGTCCTGCGGGCGGATTCGAGAGGTTAAGCATAGAGACATTTACAGATTTTGAGAACTGGCTGGGCATGATCTCGACATCTACTTCCTGAGGCAGATAGCCAGGGGCAGTCAGTCGCAGCGTGATGCTGATGGGATCAGTTTCTGAAGGCATGCGCGCAGGATCAATACCTAGCGTCATTTTACCATCGTGGAGTGTAAAGTTCTTTTTACCCGTGATGTCGTAGACGTATTCTGCGTCTTCACCGCCGATGCTAAGGGTGGCATTGGGAGGAAGCGTGGCGGTTGCATTGGCATCCAGAACTTTTACGTCAACCATGTATTTGATCACATCGGGAGTGACATTGAGTGTGACGTTTTCTGTAGGTGGTTTGCAGGCGTTAAAACCAGTGAAACCTGCGATTGCTATTATATAAAGTAGCTTTTTCATGCTAGTGTATTGAAAGTTTTTTAGTTGATACGGTAGTTAAAGTTTACCTGCATTACAGGCATCCACCTGTAGCCTTTCAGGTTGTCTTCGACAACAGGTTCGTTGTCCTTGTTGTCCTTGAGCATGTTAGTGCCGTCGATGGTGACTTCCGGTGCGGAGAGGTAGTAGGTTCCCAGGTCGAGGGTGACGTTAAATTTTTTGGTAGGCATTGAGTTGAACAATCCGATACCGAGGTAGGGAGCGATACCTTTCCAGTCGATGGTACCTTCCACTTTACCGACCTGCTGGCCGCTCACTGGAATGTCACCGAACTTATAGGTGCCTTTAGGCTGAAGGTCTGCTTTAGCTTCGCCAGCAAAGAAATAGGCAAGACCACCGACAACCCTGAAGCTTGAACCTGCAAACGGGCGGTATTCACCGAGTACGTGTACATTACCGAAGGCGCTGCTCAACTTCACATCAGAAGTATATCCGCTCAGCTTGAACTCCATATTATGACTCACTGGCAGGTAGCTGAAGCCAACACGGACATTGATTTGTCTCTTGATTGCCAGCTTTGCTGAGGCGCCGATACCCTGAGTGCCAAGATGTAGAGAGGCAGAGAGGGGTCGCTGCAGCAGAGGTTTCTCGTAGATGAGACTATCGTGGATGAGCACCGCCTGAGCGTCTTGTGCCTTAGCTTCTTTGCCAGCGAACAGAGCCGCGGCAAAGGTTGCCAACAGAGTGAGTTTCTTCATAAATGTGTGTGTAATTGCTATAGGTATGTTAAAAACCGAGGCAAAATAACAGCTATTTCTTCTATAAACCCAGCATTAACAGAAAATATCAGAAAAAATTGCGGTGCGCAGCTGTTTAGCACTGAAATGGTAACACGAATACAGTCACCTAAGCAGCCTAAGCTATAAGGTATTAAATAGATAAAGAACGACATGCCGTCCGCGCGGGTATCGTTGCTTTGGGTTCCAGAGGTGGTACCGGAGTTTATGCAATGTTCCGCGTAGCGCCGGGAATGCCGACGATTCAGATCTGGAGCTTCCAGGAACTGCCGAACGCTTATGAAGCATATCAGCGGAGGCCGGGATCAGGTGTATGTCAAGTTAAGGAGTGCCTGGTTTGAGCGGCATGGAGGGAGGGGCAGGAAGATGTAATCCTGTGAATAGTACATTTGCATATGCATTTCAAAAAGATTGACGCAGAGGACATTGTGTTCTTTCGATCTGTGGTGACGGAGGCATATGTGTTTGGGGATGAGGAGCAGATCGGCAGATGCTCGGCGGATCAGACGGAGGATTTTTGTTTTCCGCCGGAGGTGGTGGTACAGCCGGGGACGACCGAGGAGGTGAGCCGGATTATGCGTTATTGTAATGATCAGATAATACCGGTGACGCCGAGGGGAGCGGGCACAGGATTGAGTGGTGGGGCTTTGGCTGTGAGGGGTGGAGTATTGCTGGATATGAAGCGGTTCAACAAGATCCTGAAGATTGATAAGCGGAATTTCCAGGTGATTACAGAGCCTGGGGTGATTACGCAGGAACTGCAGGAGGCTGTGCAGGTGGAGGGGCTGATGTATCCACCCGACCCGGCGAGCAGAGGTTCATGTTTTATTGGAGGAAATGTGTCGGAGAATTCGGGTGGGCCGAGGGCATTGAAGTATGGTGTGGTGAAAGACTATGTGCTGAACCTGGAGGTAGTGTTGCCAAACGGGGAGGTGATGTGGACGGGGGCCAATGTGCTGAAGAATGCGACGGGTTACAACCTGACCCAGTTGATGGTGGGGAGTGAAGGGACCTTGGGGGTGATTACGAAGATTGTGTTGAAGCTGGTACCTGCGGTGAAGCATGATCTGCTTTTGCTGGTGCCGTTCAGATCTGCAGAGGAGGCCTGTGAGGCTGTGAATGCGATCTTTTTAGAGGGGTTTGTTCCATCGGCGCTGGAGTTTATGGAGCGGGATGCGATAGAATGGGCCATGCGGTATGTGAACCAGGAGGGAGTGAAGGTGGAGGATGATATAGAGGCGCATTTGCTGATTGAAGTGGACGGGAACCAGATAGACCAGCTGGTTCAGGAGACGGAGGCGATAGCTGAAGTCGTGGAGCGGTATGATGTGGGAGAAGTATTGTTTGCAGACTCAGATGCTGCTAAGCAGATGCTATGGAACCTGAGGCGGAAGGTGGGCGAGGCGGTGAAGAGCAACTCCATATACAAAGAAGAAGACACTGTGGTGCCAAGGGCGGAGCTGCCTGCGCTTTTGAGAACGATTAAGAGGCTGGGGGCGGAATATGGTTTTCATTCTGTGTGTTATGGGCATGCGGGAGATGGGAACCTGCATGTGAATATTGTGAAGCAGGACATGAGTGAGGAGGACTGGAACCAGAAGCTGCCGCTGGCGATCAGGGAGCTGTTTAAGGAAGTCGTAGCTATGGGCGGAACGATATCGGGGGAGCATGGGATTGGATATGTGCAGAGAAATTACCTGGATATTGCGTTTGGGGATGCGCAGCTCAGGTTGATGAAAGAGATCAAGCGGGTGTTTGATCCTAAAGGAATATTAAATCCAGGGAAGATTTTCCCGGATGTGCAATAGAATCGGAGTTCAGGCGTTTTTTATAGTAATTTTGGAACCGTAATAAATAATATGAAAAGGTTATTAGTAGTCATATTGATATGCATAGGATTTTCTGCGTCTTCGCAGGAAGTGTACACGAGTAGTGGAAAACCGGCCAATGCGCGAAAGAGGCAGCAGGAAGAGAAGGGGTTTGATGCGAGCAAGCTGATATTTGGAGGAGGATTGGCTTTAGGATTCGGGACTGTGACGAACCTGGGTATTTCACCTGTGGTTGGTTACCGTATTACGGACAATTTCGCGGCGGGAATAAGCCTGGGCTATCAGTATAACAGGATAAAGAATTTCTGGAGTATCCAGGATCCCGTGACTGGTGCGTATAAGAACATACATTATAAAGCGAGCATTTTATCTGGAGGAGTTTGGACCAGGTACGTGGTATGGCAGAATATTTTTGCGCATGCGGAGTATGAGCATAACCTGCTTACCTATAACGAACCTGCCTATGATCAAAACGGCAGTGGTAATATCGTAGAGAAAAAAACCAAGCTGGATGCACCGGCTTTGTTGCTGGGAGGGGGATTCCGGCAGCCGATGACGGAGAACTCATCATTTGTGATATCTGCTTTATATGATGTACTGCAGCATGAGTACAGTCCATACGGGAACCAATTGTTTTTCCGATTTGGGTTCAATGTGGGATTCTGACAGATATTTTTAAGTTTATTTGCAGACTTTGCCTGAAGCGGCAAAGTCTTTTTATTTTACTGTATGAATTCGACGTATCTGGTCATCATCATCCTTGCCTATTTCGCCTTGCTGCTGGGGATTGCGTTTTTCACTTCCAGGAATTCGAATAATGAATCATTCTTCATAGGGAATAAGAGCAGCAAATGGTGGCTGGTGGCATTTGGGATGATAGGTACTTCTTTATCCGGGATGACCTTTATCTCGGTGCCGGGGACTGTGGGGACTGCGGGCTTTGATTATTTCCAGGTGGTGATTGGGTACTGGCTGGGGTATTTTATAGTTGCGTTTGTGCTGTTGCCCATTTATTATAAGATGAATCTTACTTCGATCTATACCTACCTGGAGCGAAGGATGGGTATAGCGTCGTATAAGACGGGAGCGTTGTTCTTCATTTTGTCAAGGACATTGGGAGCTACATTGAGGCTTTATCTGGTAATCAAGGTGCTGGAGCGGTTTGTGCTCGAGGATATCGGGATACCGTTTACCTATACTGCGATACTGATACTGGCGCTGATATTGTTGTATACCTATAGAGGTGGTGTGAAGACCATTGTATGGACCGATACCTTGCAGACAACATTTATGATATTGGCTTTGCTGGTGTGTGTGGGGTATATTATGAATGCGCTGAACCTGAATCTTAGCGGGACCTGGGAGGCGATGGCGGATAAGGGATTTACGAGGATGTTGAGGACGGAGGATCCACTGGAGGGGAATTATTTCCTGAAACAGATCCTGGGTGGAGCATTTATTACTGTGGCGATGACTGGTCTGGACCAGGAGATGATGCAGAAGAATATCAGTGTGAGTAATCTGAAGGACTCGCAGAAGAACATGATCACCTTCTGCTTTATCCTGCTAGCTGCCAATTTCATTTTCCTGCTGCTGGGTGGACTATTGTACCTCTATGCAGATGCGACAGGTATAGCAGCGACAGGAGATGATATTTTCCCCGCGATTGCGGTGGAGAGTGGGTTGCCGTTTTTTATTACAGTGTGTTTTATGATTGGGCTGATCAGTGCATTGTTTCCGAGTGCCGATGGGGCGTTGACGGCGCTGACCTCTTCTTTCTGTATTGATATATTGGGTATGAAGCGCAGGAATGACTGGACGGAGGCGAAGAAACAAAAAGTGCGGCTGATCGTGCATAATGCGTTTGCAGTGATCTTTCTGGGGTGTGTATTTTTCTTCAGGGAGGTGGATGAAGGATCGTTGATACAGACCTTACTGGTGGTGGCGGGATATACCTATGGACCATTGCTTGCGTTGTTTAGTTTTGGCATACTCACCAAAAGGAAGGCATATGAGCCTTTGGTGCCTTTGATTTGCGTGATCTCCCCGGTGATTTGTTACATACTTAAACAAAATGACAAAGACTTGTTGGGAGGATATACCATAGGGACAGAGCTACTTATTATTAACGCTGCCCTAGCGTTTATTCTATTATTTTTAGCTTCAAAAAAGACGGACGCTGTGGCGGTTTCAGTGACAAACCATGAAAGAACAACTAACTAAGATTAAGCTGCGTGACTGGACAGAGACCAGGGCGCATTCGAGCTGGCAGGTATTCAAGATCATGGCGGAATTTGTTCAGGGCTTTGAGGCCATGGCAAAGATCGGCCCGTGTATATCGATATTCGGATCTGCACGTACGAAGCCCGGGCATAAATACTATGAGCTGACGGTGGAGATAGCAAAACGACTGGCTGATGAAGGTTTTGGAATAATCTCCGGTGGAGGTCCGGGCATTATGGAAGCAGCCAATAAAGGCGCACATGACGCGGGAGGAAGATCAGTGGGATTGAATATCGAGCTACCATTTGAGCAGGGGTCGAATAAGTATATAGACAGTGATAAAAACCTGAATTTCGACTACTTTTTTGTGAGGAAGGTGATGTTTGCCAAGTATTCGCAGGGCTTTATTATGATGCCCGGAGGCTGGGGGACGATGGACGAATTCTTTGAGGTGGCGACGCTGATCCAGACCAGGAAATTTACACAGACCCCGATGATCTGTATCGGAAAGGATTATTGGGGAGGCTTGTTTGACTGGATGCGTACGACCATGCACGAGAAATTTGGGAATATCAGTCCTGGAGATCTTGATTTGATCAAGCTTTTTGATACACCAGATGAAGTGGTGGCTTACCTGCATGAATTCTATACACACAACAAGCTACAGCCAAACTTCTAGTGAATGACAGCGTACCTGGTATCAAAAACACTGAGTGATTATGCTGAGCGATATAGTACACCGGAAGATGAAGTACTGGCGAGGCTAAACCGGGAGACGAATGTGAAGGCGGCGTTGCCTGTCATGCTTTCGGGTCATTTGCAGGGAGGTTTATTAAAGATGGTGAGCCAGATGGTGAAGCCCCGGCGGGTGCTGGAGGTGGGCACATATACAGGATATTCTGCGATATGCCTTGCGTCGGGGATGACTGAAGATGGCATATTGCATACTATTGATATTAATGAAGAGCTTGAAGACATGGCTTTTCGTTATTTTTGTGAGGCTGGGTTGCATGATAGGATTGTGCAACATATTGGCGAAGCGGCGAGTATTATACCGCAACTGGAGGAGGAATTCGATCTGGTATTTATTGATGCCGACAAGCAGAACTATCAGCTGTATTATGACCAGGTGTTTGCAAAGGTTCGTATAGGTGGTTATATTCTGGCGGATAATGTGCTGTATGATGGAGAGGTGGTGTTGCCGGTGGATGAGCAAAGTAGGAATGCGCGGGCAATGCACGAGTTTAATGAGAAGATCAGGAATGATCCAAGGGTAGAGAATGTATTGCTGCCGATCAGAGATGGAATTATGGTCGCCAGAAAGCTAAAAAACTAAAGAAACAGTTAATTGCTTATGCAAAAGTGGAAGTTAGCATGCATCGTGTTGATGCTGTGTGCTGTGGGGCGTGTAAGCGCGCAGCAGGAAAGCTATCAGCAAAGGGCGCTGAGGTATATTGAGGAGTTCAAGGCGCTGGCGATTGCAGAACAAAAACGTTCCGGTGTGCCGGCGGCAATCAAGCTGGCGCAGGGTATACATGAGACCAGTGCTGGTGCGAGTGAATTGGCTGTGAATGCGAAGAACCATTTTGGCATTAAATGCAAGAAGGAGTGGACGGGGCAGAAATATGCTTATACTGATGATGCTCCTAATGAATGTTTCCGGAAGTATGATGATCCGGTACAGTCGTATAGGGACCATTCTGATTATTTGCGGACCAATAAACGCTATGCATCATTATTTGAACTGGCGGAAATGGATTATAAGGGTTGGGCTACCGGGTTGAAGAGAGCCGGATATGCAACTAATCCCAAGTATGCGCAGATCATTATAAAGATTGTAGAAGATTATCATCTTCAGGACTATACCATTGCTGCACTTGATCCGACGTTGAAGACAGGAGATCTATATGCGAAGGTCGAGCAGAAAACAGAGAAGCGGCCGTCGGAGGTGGTACCTGAGGTGGACATGCCGGTGGCTCCTCCAGTGACTGCAGTAGCACCTGTGGCTGCAGCAGTGCCTGTGGCTAATGCTGCGACACCCGGTGGAAAGAAGAACAAGATCGGGGTGAGTTATGGCGTGCAGCCGGGAGAGGAGCCAAAAATGCCTGAACTTCTTTCGGAGAATCCGGTCACACCTGTGTATGACGAGGTAGTTCGTGTGAATGACCTGAAGGCGTTTTATGCCCGGAAGGGAACGATGCTGCTGAACGATGCGATTAAACATAATATACGGTATGCGAAGCTGCTTGAGTTGAATGATCTTCCTGATGCGCCGCTGGAGGCGGATATGTATATCTACCTTGAAAAGAAGCATACGACGGGAAATACGACAACTCATACTGTGCAGGAGGGCGAGACCCTGACACAGATCGCACAGAAAGAGGGCATGCAGCTGAAGTACCTGAAGGCTTATAACAAGATTGGGGGCAATGAAGAACCTGTGCCCGGAGCGGTTTTACAACTCCTGGACTATGTGGCGGTGAAGCCTGCTACGCGGCCGAAAGCCTCTGCTCCGAAACCGGCTGCACCCGTGGCGATTGCCAGTACAGCAAAGGCGGCAAACTACATCAGTAAGAAAGAACTTGAGCAGGGAGATACGCCACCGATACCCGTTGTAGCTACAGTACCTGTGCCTACGCCGGCGGTAGCTACTCTTCCGGTGGTGAGTGAGCCTGTTATAGAGCCTACACCGGAAACAAGAGTTGAAGAAGTGGTTGCAGCTAAAGAAGAAATCGTTGAGGAAGTGAAGGATGGACCTGAGGCTGCAAGTGAGGCAAGGAATGACACTGTTGAAGCAGAGGTTTTGGTAGTGGCTACCGCTGACTCGATGCGTGTTGCAGCAGAAGCAGAGGTTGTGAAGCCAGAAGCAGAGAAGGTCGAGATTACTGATGTTCCGCTGGTGTATATGGAACCGCTGCCAGTTCAGAAGTCAGATACGACAGAAGTGGTGGTTGCTAAGGCTGAAGTGGTGGAAGAAATACTACCTGAGGACACGAAAGCTGTTGATGAGGTGGTAGCTACTCCGGTGGCTAGTGTAGCGGATAGTGTAGCAGTTGTGGCGGAGAAGACTTTCAACATAGCTCAGGAGCCTGCGGTGGAGGAGCAAAAGATTGTTGCTGCGCCGGAGGAAGAGCAAAAAGCTTTGGTTGCACCAGTGGCTGAAGAAGCAAAGAAGGAGGTTGCGGAACCGGTGAAGACGGAGCCTGAGGATGAGTTCTCGAGACTAAAGGCAAAGCTGGACAAGGTTGTATACTCGAGTGACCATATCGCCAGCAATGCAGCTGAGGAGCAGAAGCCGGCGACAGTGGCAGAGAAGGAAATCACTGAGGCTGCGACAACTGATCTGAAGAAATATTATACGGTAAAGAAAGGAGATACGGCCTTTGGCATTGCAAAGAAGCATAAGATTTCCATGAAGCAATTGATGGAATGGAATAAGCTGGACTTTGGAGCGATTAAGGCTGGTCAGCAACTCCGTGTGAAACCATAGGAATGGAAACAGTTCGTGTACATGACAAAGAATTCCGGCCGTTTATTGATGCGGTGCGCATAAGTCAGCGCGTTCAGGAGCTCGGGGAACAGATCAGCAGGGAGTATGAAGGATTGAGGCCGTTGTTTCTGGCTGTACTTAATGGTTCATTTGTCTTTGCTTCAGATCTTTTCCGCAGCCTGGAAATCGAGGCTGAGATTTCATTTATAAAGCTTGCGTCGTATAGGGGCACGAGTTCTCCGGGCAATGTAGTCACGGCTATTGGTCTGGAGGAGCAACTGAACGGGAGACATGTAATCTTGCTGGAGGATATTATTGATACTGGTAAGACGCTTGATTCGTTTTTGCCTGAGATCAGAAACAGGCAGCCTGCGTCGCTGAAGATTGCTGCATTTCTGACCAAGCCTGAAGCGCTTCAGTATGATATCAAGGCAGACTATGTGGGTTTTGAAGTACCAGATAAGTTTGTGGTGGGATATGGTCTTGACTACGATGGGCTGGGCAGGAACCTGCCGGAGCTTTATGAGCTAGCAGAAGATTGAGGCCGGGGGCGCTGAGACTAATCCTGATGCATTAAGATTTATTGCTTCCGCAAGGTTTTATGTTCTTTTTGCTCGTCCAAAAAGAACATAAAAAGACGGCCGCCATCAAAGACACCCTGATGGCGGCGGTCGCTCGATTAGACTTCAGAATTACTGTGCTGCCGGGCTGAGGAATGCTATGACTATTCGCAAGTCATACCTGGTAACGAATCCTTTATTATCACAAATTTTTTGTACAAGCGCTATATGGGAAGCATTGGCAGGAACCTGCCGGAGCTTTATGAATTAGTAGAAGATTGAGGCCGGAAGAGCTGGGATTAATCCTGTAGATATTGCTTTGTTAAAAAGCTGCTTCACTGCGGCAGTGCCTTCTGGTCCGAGGTTGTTGGTGTATTCGTTTACGTATAGCTCGATGTGTTTTCTCATTACGCCCTCTTCCATTTCCTGCGCATGTGAAGTGACAAACTCTGAGAGTTGAGGGTAGTTGTTCCAGGAATAATCCAGACTTTGTTTGATTAGGGAGTCTATAGTTGCTGCGAGCTTTGAGTCGATGGCGCGGTTGACAACAATGCCGCCGAGCGGTATGAGTGCGTGCTCCTGCTGTTCCCACCAGTCGCCGAGATCGATTAGTTTTTCTAGTCCCTTCTGTTCATAGGTGAAGCGGCTCTCGTGGATGATCAAACCAGCATCGTAGGTGCCGCTGAGCACCGCTGCTTCTATTTCGTTGAAAGGAAGTTCCACTTTATGAACAGCCTGGGGGAAGGCTAGTGAAAGCAACAGATTTGCAGTTGTGTTAAGGCCTGGGATGGCTATGGTTGCCTGTCCGAGCCAGCTGGGGTTTTGCCAATTACTAACTGCTTTTTCTGTGCTGACAAGCAATGGGCCGACACCTTTACCAAGAGCGCTGCCGCTGTGGAGGAGGGCATATTGGCTGGCGACATGCAGAAAGGTGTGGAAGCTTAGTTTGGTAATATCCAGTTCAGCTTTAGCAGCGCGGATGTTCAGTGACTCTACGTCTTCGATGATGGGCAGGAAGGAGATGCCTTGGGTGTCGATCTTGTTGTTGACCAGCGCGTCGAAAATGAAAGTGTCGTTGGGGCAGGGACTGAAGCCGATAGTGAGCTGCATGGGGCAAAGGTAGGTTTTTGAAGTTGTTGAGGCGTTGAGGCGTTGAGTTGTGTAGGTGTTGGGGTGTTGTTGAAGCGTGTTTTGTTACTTCGTTTTTTGTTGTTGAGTTGTTGGGTTGTTGAGTCGGTGATTCGTTGAGGCGTGTAGGTGTTGGGGGTGTTGTTGAAGCGTGTTTTTG
>JAFAAT010000317.1 GCA_023426425.1 Bacteroidota bacterium
TTAGTGGACGAAGACTCGAAAGAAAGAAGAAATGAGAACGAACTGGATACCAAGGGGACGCCCTAAGGAAAGATCAGGAGCCGGCGTTGTATAGCTTGCTCCTGATGATTCCCCATTTATGTAGTCTGTGAGTGATTGACACCCGTAATACGCCTAAGCCATACTTCATGCTTCGGCTGAAGTTGATGCTGGATGCTTCCTCGAAATATTTTGTGGGGCAGGTGACTTCTGCTATTTCAAAACCATTCATGAAGATTTGAGAGATCATTTCGTTATCGAAAACGAAATCGTCACTGTTGTGGGTGAAGTCGATGGAGCGGATAACTTCGGCTGAGAATGCGCGATAACCCGTGTGGTACTCGCTGAGTTTTTGCCCAATGAGAATGTTCTCGAAAAGAGTGAGCATTCTGTTGAAGATGTATTTGTACATAGGCATTCCTCCTATGAGTGCACCTTTACCAAGGATTCTTGATCCGAAGCAGACGGGATATACATCGTAAGCGCTGACTCCGGCCATTGCATGAATGAGCTTTGGCGTGTATTGATAGTCGGGGTGGAGCATGACGACTATATCTGCACCTAATTCCAGCGCTTTTTTGTAGCAGCTCTTTTGGTTACCACCGTATCCTTTATTTTGCTCATGGATGACGACGTGTCTGATGCCCAGGCGTTCTGCCTCAGCCACGGTATTGTCAGGGCTATTGTCATCTACAAGCACTACATCATCGACGATGTCGAATGGAATTTCCTTGTAGGTGCGTTCAAGCGTTAGTCCTGCTTTGTAAGCGGGAAGCACAACGACAATTTTCTGTCCATTTAGCATTGGAGCGCAAAGATAGTTGAACCTTAATTAATTATCTCGTAGGTCACTGGCCCACTTTGTAGTCGTCTCCTTTAGGTTTCATTCCCGTGACGATGAGATTACTACTGGCTTTGCCCAGGAGGTGACCTTGCATATTCAGGACAGTACATTCAACGTGAATGATCTTTTTACCTGCGCGTATGATTTCGGCTGTGGCTTTTAGTCTTTCGCCTTCGGCTATTGCGTAGAGGAAGTCGACGTTGAGGTTGAGGGATGTGTAATGATTCTCTGTATCCAGGCTGATAACTGCCCAGCCGATTACTTCGTCCATGACGAGGGCCATCATACCACCGTGTATGTTGCCGTAGGGGTTGGTCATTTCGGGTTTGACGGTGAGAGAGATAGTGGCCTTACCTTTTTCTATGGAGTCGAGGGTAAACTGAAGCCAGTTTCCTGCAGGGGAACGGGATTCGGTCACGAGCTTGCCTTCGAAAACTCTTTTCACGTATTGGAGGATGGTTTCTCCAGGATTGATATGGGGTCGTTGCGTCATTTAGATTTCTTCTTCTATTCTAGTTACTGAAGTTGGATAAAAGGCAAAGGTAAGGGGTGGTAAGGGTGTGTTTTTGTTGTTTCGTGTTTTTGTTTTTTTTGGGGCGAGTATTAAAAGTTACACAGAGCGACACTGAGGCGAGGGCTCTGGCGGCTGGAGGTTTGAGGAGATACGCAGAGGTCCGGCGCTAGTGATTGAGGTTTTTTTGTTGTTTTGTGTTTTTGTTTTTTGGGCGGGAGGGAGTTAAGGAGGTTTTTTCGTGTTTTCGTGTTTTCGTGTCTTTGTGTTTTCGAGAGGTGAGTGAGAGGAGTTAAAGTCACACGGAGGGACGCGGAGGCTTAGGCGCTGGCGACCTGAGGGTGGAGGAGAGCCGCAGAGTTGTTAGTGTTTTTTGTGTTTTTGTGTTTTTGAGAGGTTGAGTGTGAGAGAGTAAAAGTCACAGAGAGGGTCGCAGAGGAGGGAGTTCATGGTTGAAATGAAAAGAGGTTGTCTCGGAGTGTGAGACAACCTCTTTGGTAACTAAATCTCTATTGTACTATCTGGTCACCTGTAGTGGCTTGTAGATGCTGCCGTTTTTGGTGAAGACACGGATGATATAGTTGCCCGCGGCCAGATCATGAATGTTGATTGTTGTTTTGGCAGATGCAGGGCGATATGTGGCAACGAGGCTACCTGTGAGGCTGACAATCTGAAGTTCATTGATTGATAGTTTGCCTGCGTCGACAGTTATTTGCGCGGTGGCAGGGTTTGGATAGATTAAAACATTGTCTGAGGAGCCAGACAGATTTTGTACTGAGGTTGGTACGTTTCTGCCGACCGTATCACTGCCGCAGGTATTTGTGACTATCAACATCACATCCAGCGCTACATCGATTTCGTTTGCGAACGTATGCACCGGATTGGGAAGTGTTGAGGTATTGCCGTCGCCGAAGTCCCAAAACCAGGTATCGACATTCTGTGCGTTGCTGCCTGTAAAATGGTAGGTGTTGGCCATTCTTACGTAGGAGATACCATTTACTTTGGGCATGGGGGCGATCGTCACCTCAACAGTATCCGTGGCGACACAGTATTTGTCAACGACTACCCAGTAGGTTCCTGACTGATTGAGGATGGTTATGACCTGGGTTGAATCGCCATTACTCCATGTGTACTCTCCGCCGGGATTACCTGCGTTTAATATCAAGGGAATAGACTCGCAGAAACTTGTATCGTTACCCAGGTTTACCACAGGAGGTGGCCCAATAGCTGCGTGGGCAGCTGCTCTGCTGCTTTCGCAGCCGTTTGTGGTGGATGAGACATACATAGTGGTGTCCTGGGTCAGGGAAGGGAAGTTGACGCTGGTGCCCGTATGCACTAAGGTTCCGCCTGAAGATGCAGAATACCACTTATACTGCGAGCCTATCTGTGCGTCGACTGTTACGAGAGCGTTGTTACCCATGCACACAGTATCGGAGAAGACAGTTGGAGCTGCGACTGGCGGCAGCACCGTGAAGAACACGTTGCCTGTTGTATCGTTGGAAACATCCTGATCATTGGCAAGATGAGTATATCCGATGACATCGTAATTGCCGGGTTGTGGATTAATTGTGCCGACGACAATCGAGTCAATCATGTTAGGGGTGAGGTTGCCGGTATATACAGCTGATATTGTGCCGCTGCCAGCGGGACCAGAATAGGCTGCAGAGACTGGGAAATTAGACTGGGCTGCACTACCTGAGTTGTAAAGCCTAACCTTTACCTGAGTACCGCCGAAACATTGCTGGGCGTTTCCTGCAGGCTGAAGAATTGCCTGCGCGCTGACGTCGTTTGGATAGGCTGGCCCATATATCTGGATTTCCCCGTGATTTGGATTGCTGGAGCCTGCGACATTACTAAGTCTGATTTTGGTTGTTGATACCGGGGTAAACACTACTGAATCGACAATGGGAGCAGCAGTATTGTTATAGGTCATTATATTGACATAGGCGCTGCCATTCCAATATTGCACAGTGCAGGTAGTCATAGGTCGATTCTGTTTCCAGAACTTTATTTTAGCCACAGACTGTGGAGAAGTCCAGGTAAACTCGATCCAACCATTAGTACTTACCCAGCCCCATTGGTAGGTTCCGGTGGTTCCTGGTGGCGGTATCACGTTGTTATTATAAAGTTCGGGGCCATAGCCTAAAGCAGAATTACCGCCACCGCTGTGGGTAGCTACTGCGCTCAGTGCAATATTTACTGCCTGTGCATGGCTGATGAAGGGAATTGACGCAAAAGACAACAAAAATAAGAGGCTTGTAATGGTTCTTTTCATATCCAGATCTGTAATGGTATTGCCAATTTAGCTTTTTTCCTTCAGATTCATGCCTATAAGTTGTATGTAATATATCCGAAACGGTATCCGAATGATAAACACAGGTGTACAATAACTCAGCAGAGGCATAGGTTTAGCGGGGAATACCAGTTGTGTGTTTATGCTGCTGAATCTGCCGGGGATTGCAAAGAAAACGCTCCAGATTTCGGAAGGTTATAAGACTTACTCTTCAGAGTCAAACCCTGCATCAACAGGAACGCCCTTGGTAAGAGCATATACTACCTTAGCCTGTTTGTAGATGTTATTGTTATACTTGTTTCCGAGAACGATGATGGTCAGGTTCTCTTCGATGAACCGATAGAATACAGTGTTGTTGCCGTGCCACCAGCCGTTGTGGTAGATCACTTTTTTACCGCTGGGGTAGCAAAGCATGCGCCAGCCCAGGCCATAGTTCCGCAGCCCCGGCTTTTCGAAAGAGCAGGGACGATAGGCCAACTCTAAAGTTTCGGGTTTTAAAAGCTTGTTTTGATAGAATGACTGGTCCCACCGATACATATCACGCGGCGTGCTGAAAATGCCTTTGTCTCCTGCGACACCGTCGGCATAGTTATTTGGCCACCTACTCCAGTTATAGCGGTAATTATAGGTTGCATTTGGAGGCAGACCTGCGGAAGGGTAATAAACAAAAGTGTTGCTCATGCCGAGAGGTTCAAATATGTACTCGCGCATGAAATCGCCGAACTTCATTTCTGTGACCCGCTCTACGACGCTCGCCAAAATTGCGTAATTACTGTTGCTATACTTGAACCTGGTATCTGGTGTGAACTCCAGCTTAGGTTTATGCCTGCTCATAAGCCTTACAACGTCATCGTTTGAGATCGGAGTGTTTTGATCCCTGATAATTGTTGAGGGCCATTTTTGATAATCCAGTACACCTGAACGATGATTCAAAAGCATCTTTACCGTGATGTTTGGGTATGGGAATTCGGGAATATAGTTTGTTACAGGATGATCAATATTGAGGTAGTTGTGCTGATGAAGGAACAATACTGCGGTGCCGGTAAAAGTTTTTGAAATGGATGCGAGTTGGATTGCGGAATTAGGCTGGAGTTTGATACCTGTTTCCTTATTGCCTACTCCGAAATAGCGTTCGTACAATATTTTTCCTTCTTTGCCAACGAGCACACTGCCATTGAAACCGCCTCGTACCTGAATACGATAAAAGGAATCCAGGCTTTTGATTATGCGCTTGTGTTCAGGAGTAGTGGTGTCTGCATAAACCAGTGGCATGGGGGTGATTAACTTGCCGGGCTCGTCATGAAATCGTGGCCCTGCATTCACTGGCTCCGTATTCGAGTGACATGCCATAAAGCATACCGAAAAGAATACGAAAGCAACGACTGACTGAACGGTTCTAAACATCAATGTAACTAATAAGCCCACAAAAATAACTTTTCACACCTTTAATACCGAGCCTCACTTCCGGCTTATCCATTACTTAGTTCAACTTTAACAAAGTGAACCATATCATCCATCAAGTCGTAATAACACTGTGCCAAATGATAATAATGTCCTACAAAAATATTGTAGGCTTCCTGAGGATCAGCCATGTGTTTAGCTCTTCGCTGCAGACCATGCAATGCGCGTTTTGCTCCCTGCAGCGTGCGGTAATTGTACAGCCAGTTCTCGCGGCGCATGTACTCGAAATAACTTGCGAAAGCTGGGGGGAAATAAGAGGCATTCACTGCCGCGGCTTCGTAAGTCTTCTGTGTAAATTCTAGTAAAGAAGATGCAGATGGAAAATACTTTGCATCATTTGCGAGGAAGTGATCATAGAGGCTATCCATCAGCGCGCCGGCGTATAGTCCATATGCTTCCCGGAACAATAACTTAGCACGACCTGTGGCCGGGTGATCGTCTGTGAACTGATCAATCTTACGGTGTAAGATGATACCGGCAGCAATGCGATCCGGGTAGTTGTTTAAAGCAAGTTTTCCCTTTACATGGTCGGCAATAAGGTTGCCGGTCAGCAGTTCTCCATCACCAAATGAGAGCACTGCATGTCCCAGGTAGTTCATCAGGCGAAGCTACGTGATGGTGCGGCCGATTCCAAAATGCCACTGTCGCGGAGGTCTTCGAGGTCTCTATTCATTACCTTCAACTCGTAGAGTAGCTTGTCGAGATAGAGTTCCTGGTGGAGAGAGAGGCAGAAAGCACCGCGATACTCCGGATCAGGAATTTTCAGCTCTATCTTCATTTCCGGGTGTAGCGACTTAAGGACTTCAATATTCTTATTGAACCAACTGAGGCATTCGTTAATTTTCTGTTGTTGTTCCGGGGTGGCTGATTTAGTCTGCTCATCGGGACTACTGTCCTGCTCTATGTGAATGTTGTTAAGCTCCCTCGTCACACGCGCATTGTGGGTGACTAACTGGTAGAAAGGAATGTAGGGCTTCTTGCCTATAGCAGGTTCATGCATGTAACGGTTGAAGGAGTCGAATGCATTGTTGTTATTCGATTCTGCGTTGCGTTTATACTTTACCCACTGAATAGAAGTTTCTGAAAAGAAAGTGGCGATGAAGTAATGATAATTGCAGCTGACAGCATTTGACAAGTGAACGGGAAGCCATTTACGGTCCCAGTTGGGCAAGAGTGCGAAGCCTGAGAGAATTGCGAGCGCAGCGCCTCCTATTGTAGACAGTGCCCGGATTACAATCAGCATCGGGCTAGCTTCGTCCTCGACGTGGAAAATCAGTACAAGGCTGAGGGTCATGAAAAAAGCTGCTACCGCATATTTCTTCCGAATGAAATAGACCATGCAGACAAAACAAAGGAAAAGCATGATCTCCTTTGCATACAGGCCGGCCGGGAGCCTTACGAGGAAGCCACCAGCCAGGCCGCCAGCAAGTGTGCCGATGATTCTGTCGCGGGCTTTGGTGAAGGTTGCACCGAAATAGGGTTGAACGACAATGATGACGGTGAACGGCAGCCAATAGCCTCTTTCTATATCGAACCATTTAGCAATGAACATGGCGACAGTTGCTGCTATGGCGCTGCGGAGGGCGTACCTTGCCGTGAAGGTGTTCAAATTGAATAGCAATTTTACGTTGCGCCACCAATGTCCGGGATGTAGCACAAACAACGTCTTAATTGCGGAGTAGGATCTGTAGATAGGCCGGTCGTCGCCCAGTTCCTGCAGACGGGCAAGTGCGCTTTCTATTAATCGCGTTGTGCGTTCGAAGAGTTGCACTACCCGTCTGACGGAACGTTCATTCTGATGCCCGTCTACAGGAAATTCTTTGAGAAGCACTATTGCCTTGTGGAGCCTTGTGATGCGGGAACCAAGCAATAATTCCTCTTCCGGCTTCATGAGGATCATGAATACTGCCATACGCTCAAGCACTTTCTCGAGCGCGTAATATGCTGTAGAGATACGTAGCGTGAGTTCCTCAGGAACATCCTTTATGATTACCGACTCCAACTCTTCGCCGATGGCTGAGACGTGGGTGGCGACGAGCGCAGTTGTTTTCCGTACGTGCGCCAGCTGATACTCTTCTTTATTTTCTTTGCTAACCTGGTGTGCGAGGGTATTGTAGAAATGCAGTGAGGTGTTTATTGCGGTGCGCACCTCACGCTCCTTCAAATAGACATCGCGGACCTGGCTGCGAAGTGTTTTGCCATCCCAACCTTTGCGAATGGTTGCCACCAACTGAGCATTGGCTTTCCAGATAAGGGCAATTGTTCTCCTATAGGGTTCCTGTGCAGGAATGAGCAGTGAGGCTGCGAAACCAACGATAAAGTTCCACCCGCCACCGATGGCGGTCAGGACCACACGTTCTTTCAGCTCCTCAAAATTGCCGGTGGGAAAGGCATTTGAGATGATGAACATGACGAATACGCAGATTGCGAGTCCGCTGCCTCTGTCGCCCAGATTTTTGAACAAACCGGAGATGAAGCCCACAAATAGCATCAGGATTACACTTGGCCAGATGTATGGCCCTGTTATGCTACCCAGGATGGAGAAAAGAATAGCCAGCACTGTCCCACCGGTAAGGATTCGCATGCGCTGAGGGAGAGATCCCTTGAGCTCGACCCAGCAGATGCACTCGGCAGTAAGAATGATCCAGCGCGCGAGCTCCATCTGGTTATTTTGCATTCCCCAGATTACCGGTATAATAGCTGCAATAGCCATCCGGAGCCCCCAGCTCAGTGTGGGCTCAAAAGTTTCATTCTCAATTAGCCGGTTAAGTCGTTTGTATGGGTTGAGCTGAATCAAGCAGAAACAGATTCTTTACCTTAATGAAAGTTGACGGTCGATTAAAGTGGTGAGTTGTTTGGCAGTCACCATGCCCTCAAAAAAGTTGCGATACTCCATACGCGGGTATAGTAGAAGCGTTGCAGGAATAGCGCCACCCCAACGGGACTCTATTTTTGGGATGAAAGAGTTTGCGTCTGTTTCATTGAGCCAAACCACTTCCATTTCTAGCTTTTTGCGCTTGATGAAGTTCTCGATCTTTCGTGGATAATCGTCTTCGAAATCGAGGCTCACGAGTAAGATCTTCACGGGTTGGCCAGCGTATTGTTCCTGGAGCTTTACAAACTCCGGCATTTCCTTGACGCAGGGTCCACACCAGGTAGCCCAGAAATTCACGATATAGAAAGTGTCTTTGCTATTGAGACGTGCCATAAGTGAAGTAGCGTCATAAGCTGGTATCTGTGCTTTGATAGCTGAAAGCGGCAGCATCAGCGAGAGCGCGACGCAAAAGAATCTGAAAAATCTGATCATCTGATAAAGTTATTACTAACAACGGATAGCGCCCACATATGAGAATTGTTAAAACCGATGCTACTGGTTGTTTGTTGCATTTGCATTAGGTTTGTCGGTGATTATCAAAACCAATATGGACAAGGTAGCCCAACTACAACAGAAACAGGAACTGGCACTTCAGGGTGGCGGAGCTAAAAGAATAGAAGGCCAACATAAGAAAGGCAAACTTACTGCAAGGGAGCGAATCCAGCTCTTGCTGGATGAAGGCACTTTCGAGGAGATCGGCATGATGGTGACACACCGGAGCCGGGATTTCGGAATGGAGAAGGAAGTGTACCTGGGTGATGGTGTGGTGACCGGGTATGGCCGGATCAACGGGCGGCTTGTGTATGTGTTTTCCCAGGACTTTACCGTGTTTGGCGGGAGTCTATCTGAAACACATGCGGAGAAGATATGCAAGATCATGGACCTGGCAATTCAGAACGGTGCACCGGTGATAGGTCTGAACGATAGTGGTGGTGCGAGAATCCAGGAAGGTGTGGTTTCATTGGGTGGTTATGCAGATATTTTTTACCGCAACGTAAAGTCTTCGGGAGTTATACCACAGATTTCTGCGATAATGGGTCCTTGTGCTGGTGGTGCTGTGTATTCTCCTGCTATTACAGATTTCATACTGATGGTGGAACACACCTCGTATATGTTTGTAACTGGGCCCAATGTAGTGAAGACGGTGACGCATGAGAATGTTACATCGGAGGAGTTGGGAGGCGCACATACGCATGCTTCGAAATCCGGCGTGACGCATTTTGCTGTGGCCAATGAAGTGGAGTGTATTGAAAGAATAAAGGCCTTGCTGAGCTATATGCCGCAGAACTGTGAAGAAGACGCACCGGTATATGCCTATGAGCAGGGAGATGAAATGCGTCCGAAGCTAAATGAAATCATACCAGCGAATCCTAATCAGCCTTACGACATGAAGGAAGTGATTGAAGAACTTGTGGATACGGATTCTTTTCTGGAGGTGCATAAAGACTATGCAGAAAACCTGGTCGTAGGATTTGCACGCATTGCGGGTCGCAGCATAGGCATTGTGGCCAATCAGCCTGCGAGTCTTGCGGGAGTGCTGGATATAAACTCCAGTAAAAAAGGAGCAAGGTTCACTCGTTTCTGTGATGCATTCAACATACCGTTGCTTGTCCTGGTGGATGTACCGGGATTTCTGCCGGGCACTGATCAGGAATGGAATGGTATTATCACCAATGGTGCAAAGTTGCTTTATGCGCTTAGTGAAGCCACGGTTCCTAAGGTGACAGTGATTACACGCAAAGCTTATGGTGGTGCCTATGATGTGATGAACTCGAAGCATATAGGAGCGGACCTCAACTATGCATGGCCTACTGCGGAGATTGCGGTGATGGGAGCCAAGGGTGCGGCGGAAATTATTTTCAAGAGGCAAATTGCGGAGGCGGAAAATCCTGAAGCGAAGCTGAAGGAGAAAGAAGCTGAGTATGCTGAGAAGTTTGCGAATCCTTATGGTGCGGCGTCGAGGGGTTTTATTGATGAAGTGATCGTCCCGGATGCTACGAGGCATAAGCTTATTAGGGCATTTCAGTTGCTTGAGCAC
>JAFAAT010000334.1 GCA_023426425.1 Bacteroidota bacterium
CGTAAAAGGCGCGTAAAAGGCCTGCAATAGACCTCCCCAGGTCCCCCCGCCGGGAATGATTTTTCCAACTCACTTATCTTTACATCACGCTTTCATGAATATCATCGACGCCATCCTCATCATCATCGTTTTCCTGGCCATCCTCAGCGGTTACCGCACAGGCTTCATCCTGGGCTTCTTCAACCTCATCGGCTGGCTGGGCAGCCTCCTCCTCACGCTTCTGGCCTACCCCTGGATCGTCCGCTTCCTCGACGGCCAGTCCACCAGCTACAGCGTCTGGACCATCCCTCTCATCTTCTTCCTCACTTTCATAGTCATCCGGCTCATCGTCAGTTCCCTCACGGGCATGATCGTCCACGGCTTTTCTAAAGAAGCCCACCAAAACACCTTCAACCGCATCCTGGGCATCATCCCCGGCGCTTTCAATGGCCTCATATATGCCGCTCTGCTGGCCACACTCCTCCTGCTGG
The DNA here is from genome assembly GCA_023426425.1 of Bacteroidota bacterium. Classification (GTDB taxonomy): domain Bacteria; phylum Bacteroidota; class Bacteroidia; order Chitinophagales; family Chitinophagaceae; genus JAFIGV01. Next base: position 471 of record JAFAAT010000334.1, read on the forward strand.
TCCCCCTCACCCAGGGAATCTCAAATGAGGCCCAGGAAAGCCAGCTCGCACAGCGCCTCACCGAGCCGGTATCCGAGGTCGAGCAGCGCCTCGCCCCGGTCTTCGACGATGCTATCAAAAGAAGCATGGGCCGCCTCTCGGTAGCGCCCAAATCAGATAAATTTATCAGCCTGCCCTATAAAACTACTTCCGTCAAACCCAGGCCCGACCTGGAAAAGAAGATGCTCGAAATGGTCAACGAAGAGCGCGCCAAACACGGGCTCAAACCCCTCAAAGAGGATCCGGAGATGAAAGTTGTTGCTCGTAAACACTCCGCAGATATGTTCGCCCGCGGCTATTTCTCCCACCACACTCCCGAAGGCAAAGACCCTTTCGACCGCATGCGCGCGGAGAACGTCCGCTTCCTCACCGCAGGAGAAAATCTCTCCCTTGCCCGTACACTGAATATGGCTCACGACGGTTTGATGAACTCTCCCGGCCACCGTGCCAATATCCTCCGCCCTTCCTACGGACGCGTCGGCATCGGTGTGCTCGACGGCGGCATTTATGGTTTAATGATTACTCAGAACTTCCGCAATTAATACCAGCGTAGCGCATCCTGGTACTGGTCCGCATAGATGTCAAACTGGCTCTGCAAAGCACGGGTCACTGACTGCAGGCTTTCATTACAGCTCGTACAGTTATAGATCAGCTCCACCTTTCCGCTCTGCGGTGCGCAATCTTCCTGCCGCTTCAACAGGTTCGACTTTGCCACACCCTTAGCCTCTCCATTCCCGCGGTCCTTATGTTCATAGGTAATATTGGTCAATGAAATCCGGGTCTTCGTGCCCTTGATCTCCACCAGAAGATCTCCCTTCAGATTCATATCCTCCACACATTCATTGTACCCGCCATGATAACGCCAGTCCACAGGAATGGTCAGGGTCTTCTTACTCTTGTTTTCCTTGAAGTTCACATTGGTCACCCGGGCAAAATTCTTTGCCCGCTCAAACACTTCGTTTGCAGTATTCGCGTTTGTTACCTTGAATGTCCTCCGGTACACGATCCGTTCACGGTTCACTTCAAACTTCTTCTCCTGGGTATTACCTGTATAAGAAGCAGCCTCCGAAAGCTCCAGGTTCTGATTGCTGTCTGACACCTGCGCACGATCTTCTGCAGGAACAGAGGGCTTAGTGTTAGTCTCCTGGGCCGATGCTCCGGCACCACAAAAAGCTATAGTGAGTAGAATTAGTAACTGTTTCATACTTATGGGTTTAAGGGTAAACTCCTGGTATAAAACAGAAAGAATATGCCACAGGCATATTCTCTCACTCCGGAAACCGCAGAATTGTTAAACTACCACCACTTCAAGAAAGTCGTCAGTGTTGAAATATTTCTGCGCCAGTTCCTGCAATTCCTTGCCGGTGACTGATTTATAAATGCTGATGTTTCTGTTGAAATGTTCCTCAGTCAGGCCATTAAGAATTAACGTTCTCCACCGCTGTATGATATGGAAAGGCCCGTCGAGGTCGCCCAGTAGGTTACCAAGCAGGTAGTTCTTCACCAGCAGGATTTCATCATCTTCAGCCGCCTCGTTTCTCAACACTTCCATCTCAAGATAAATCTCTTTCACCGCTGCCTCTATCACATCCCTGCCCACTTCGGTATGTATGGTCAGCGAACCTCCATTCAGGTAAGGAGCCAGCGAGCTATAGATCCCATAAGTATATCCCTTCTCTTCGCGGATATTACTCATCAGCCTCGAACCAAAATACCCACCAAACATCGTGTTAAGCACCACCATAGGCGCAAAGTCGGGGTGATGCCTGTTAGGAAACAACCTCCCTATCCGGATCGCCCCCTGAACCCCATTCGGATCGTTGAGCTCATTTACCTTTTTAGATGTCGGTGCCGGGGTCGCAAAGGTCTCCTGTGTCAATGGAACCACCTCTATCGCTGCCTTACCAAACACTTCATTCAGTTGCCGCACTTCCTGAGCTCCTACCTTACCCGCCATAAAGATGCGCACATTCGCCATGGCGAAGCATCGCTTATAAAAGCTCACCAGGTCCTCCCGGGTGATCGCTTCTATCTTCTCTATCTTCGAATACCTTCCATAAGGATGCGCCTCACCAAACAACATCGCATCAATCCGCTGGTTAGCTACAAACTCACACTGCCTCAGGTTAACCATCAGCTTCTGTATCGTATTCTGCTTATGCAGCTGCAGCTCCGACTCAGGGAACACCGCATCCGTCAGCAGATCATACACGATCGGCAACAGATGCTGCAGATGCTTTGTCAAACAGTACAGCGTAACGAAGCTGTAGTCATTACCCGGGTTCACCTTCAGTGTCGCACCATAAAACTCCAATGCCTCATGTATCTCATGTGCAGTGCGGGTAGAGGTTCCGTTCTTCAGCAATCCCGCCACCGCCTGTGCCACCGCAGGTTTCTGCTCAAACCACAAACCCGCAGGGAACACCCAGTCAATCTCCACCACATCCTGCGAACCGGCATTCAGCCAGTACACAGGCAACCCGTTTTCCAGTTGCTCATGGTTGATGGGCGGAAGTATATAGTCAAATTCAATCGCGTCATGTATCGGTGGGGGAGTACTACGGTCCAGGATCATCTTTCGTTCTTTTAGTCAAAGATAGAAGTTGAAGCGGATGGAGCCGTAAGAAACTGACTCCTCCGCCATTCATTAAGTTACAGTCTGCTTTTACTCCTTGATAAACAGTGCCTTCAGTTCTCCTGCATCCTCAGGCTTCATCTTACCTCCCAGTATCAGCCTCACCTGCCTCCTTCTCAAAGCGCCATCAAACATCTTCCTGTCATCATCTGTCACCGGCACCAGCTCAGGCACCTTCCTGGGCCTGCCATTAGGATCAAGCGCCACAAACGTAAAGTATGCTTCATTGGTCAGGTACTTATACTGCGCATGCAGGTCCTCACCCCACACCCTCAGGAAGATCTCCATCGATGTATTGAAAGACCGCGTCACATGCGATTCAATCGTAAGCAGGTTTCCTAACTTGATGGGATTAGAAAAAGAAACATTGTCCACGGAAGCAGTCACCACCGGACAGTTGCAATGCTTCATGGCGGAGATAGCACCGGCAATATCCATCATGTGCATCAGCCGGCCACCCATAAGGTTGCCAAGGGTATTCGTATCGTTGGGAAGCACCAGCTCGCTCATGACGTTATAGGTGTCCTGCGGATGTTTTGTGAGTGTCATAAAAGTCGTTTAAACGACGCAAAGGTAGGGGATGACCTGGCCAGCAACATCAATGCTTGCCACCATTCACCAATCCGGGATCACCCATCTTCCCCGCACGGTAGTCACGGATACACCGGTTGATCTCTTCCTGGTTGGTCATCACAAAGGGCCCGTAAGCATACACCGGCTCATTATGCGGCTTTCCACCCAGCATAAGAATCTCAGCATCCTCCGCACTGAAAACATTCACCACACTCTCCCCTCTGTCATAAAGCACCACCTCATTGGTGTCTATCTGCTTCCTGCCAGCCGTCTCTATCTTCCCGTTGATGACATAGATAAACGCATTGTGCTCCGGGTCAGTGGGAATGCTCAGTTTAGCCCCGGCTTTCAGCTTGATATGATAATAGAACACAGGGAAGGTGGTTTGCACTTTCGACCGCGCACCAAACAGCTCTCCCAATACCACCTTTGCCGTGTAATCCTTCCCTTTGCTCTCCGCCATCTGCTCCGGCCTGAATACCTCAGTCGCAGGCTCGGTAAACTTATCCCTGCCGGGCATATTCAGCCAGATCTGAAAGCCATGATAGATACCACCATCATCATACAACTTCTGCCCGGTCTCCTCCATATGTATTGCACCCCTGCCCGAACTGAACATCATGAAGTCGCCCTTCCCTATCTGGAAATCATAGTTCAGACTATCTCTGTGGTGCCCACTGCCATTGAGGAAGTAGGTGGTGGGAATCACCCCCGCATGCGGATGGGCATCCACCCGCAAAGGATTCTGCCTCGGGTCCAGCTTCACCGGCCCAAACTCATCAAAGAACACATATGGAGACACATAGTCATTATGATCACCAGCGAATGCCCGTAGCACAGGCAGCGTCCCGACCATGGTCTTGTTCGCTTTGATCACCCGGTACACCTTACGCTCTTTTCCGCCCTCCAGCATGCCTGATGCCGCCCGGAGAATCTCCGGTATCACCAGGGAAGCACCTATAATCGCAGAACCTTTGATGAATTCACTCCGTTTCATGTACGTACGTTTATGCAATAAAGTTATTACATCCTGAGATTCACACCAGTAATACCTGCATACCTTTTGCCTATAATGTCGCTGGCACTAATATTTGTTACTTTGCCTATTCTGCTAAACAGGACAAAAGAAGTTTATGGAACTCGGCATAACCACTTTCGTAGAGAACACTCCTGATCCCTCCACGGGAAAGATCTTACCTCCGGAGCTCCGCATGAGCAACCTGCTGGAAGAAATAGAACTCGCAGACCAGCTCGGCCTGGATGTTTTCGGCATCGGAGAACACCACCGCCCCGACTTCATCGTTTCTTCTCCAGCCGTAGTTATGGCCGCCGCCGCCGCCCGCACCAAACAAATCAAACTCACCAGCGCAGTCACCGTCCTCAGCTCCGATGATCCTGTCCGTGTCTACCAGGACTTCGCTCAGGTTGATCTCATCTCTAAAGGACGTGTAGAAGTCATGGCCGGCCGGGGTTCCTTCATCGAGTCCTTCCCTCTCTTCGGCTACGACCTGCAGGACTATGACACGCTCTTTGCAGAAAAGCTCGACTTGCTCGTAAAGATTAATGAACAGGAAAGAATCACATGGTCAGGACGTCACAGAGCGTCCATTGATAACCTTGGTATCTATCCACGTGCCTATCAGGAAAAGCTGCCTATCTGGGTTGCCGTAGGCGGCACACCCGCATCTGTAGTCAGAGCAGCGAATTATGGTCTGCCAGTTGCACTGGCCATTATTGGCGGCATGCCTGCTCAGTTTGTTCCTCTCATTCATCTCTACAAGGAGAAATGGAAAGAGGCCAATAACACTGCACCCCTCCAGCTAGCCATCAACTCCCATGGCTATATTGCCGACGATTCTCAAACTGCAGCCGACGAATTCTTTCTGCCCTATGCCCAACTCATGAGCCAGATTGGCCGTGAAAGAGGCTGGCCTCCCACCAGCCGTGCGCAATTTGAAGCCATGCGCAGTCCACAGGGCTCACTCCTCGTGGGCAGCCCCCAGCAGGTAATAGACAAGATTCTTTATGAACATGAACTCTTTGTGTTTACGAGGTTCCTGTTGCACATCACGGTAGGTACCATGCCTCATGCTAAGGTGATGCGTGCCATAGAACTGCTGGGTACCGTAGTGGCACCAGCAGTCCGCAAGGCATTATCTTAATTGGATTTTCTGACGTACTTAGTAAGGATCACTATCGTCTCCCCATTGATCTTACCTTCTATCTGCGCGTCGTTGTCCGGCACCAGGCGAATCTTCCTTACTATGGTACCCTTTGGCGCACTAAAACTGGTGCCCTTCACATTCAGGTTTTCGGTGAGCACTACTGTATCTCCCTGTTGCAGCACCACACCATAACTATCCTTGTGCACCACCTTCGATGCCTCCAGCTCTGCTTCTGCATTTGCCCAGCTCAGGTTTGCCTCATCAAGGTACACACCATCTTTCGCCTCTGCCGCCCATTCTTCGGCAGATAGCTTGTCAAGAATTTTATAGGAAAGCACTTGCACAGCCGGCACTTCACTCCAGATGCTGCCAGTCAGGAAGCGCCAGTAGTTGGTGTCTGCATAGTCGTTGCTGCTAATCTTGCTATGACACTCCGAACACAACACCACCACATTATCATCTGAATCTGCACTGCGCGGTGGCACTGCATAAGCCTGTAATAATTCATCGGCATTGCCGCAAAGTTCGCAGGTATTGTTGCTGCGGGATTGTAAATTGGTACTGATTGACATAAGGCTGCAAAGGTACTGTTATGTTCCAGCGATTAGTATGACTACGGTCAGTCTCTGCATGATCACGTCCTGTCTCTGCACAAATCTTCCTCATCTGTTCCGTCCTCACTATAATAGAATCCCCGGAGCCGTGTAAAGTACAGAGTTCGAACATGTTGCAAAATGACCTAATGTTTTATCCACAAACATTTGATTTATTTAAACTGGTTTGTATGTTTATGGCCCCGATTGAGAACCGGGAATATAAGAGAGAGAAATAATGGAAAACTGTTCAACCACAAAAGGTGAACCTTTTTCCCTATCAAAAGGAGATTACCCGGCACTTCATTTTCTACGTCACTGTCGCCAGACCGCTCTGCGATCGTTTGTCTACGTGTGCCCGTATTATACCATCCCCTCAGTTTTTCTTCAGCAACCGTTTAGGCTAAAACTATATTCCGGGGACTTCCCCCGACACCTTGTTTTTTTTATTCATCACCAAAACAATTTAAATCATGAGAGAGAACAAAAAAATGGAGATTACAGGTGCCACCCTCAGAGCACCAAACTGGTTTAACAGGAATGGTTTCAGACGACTTTGGGTCCTGTTACTGGTCTTTACACTTCCGCTAAGTACGCGCGCATCCCACCTTATTGGAGGTGAGATCAGTTATTCTCATCTGTCCGGCACCGTTTACCAGGTCACACTTAATCTTTACAGGGATTGCGGAGGTATAACCCTCACGAATACAGCTCCGGTTTATTTCCGCTCAGGTACTACCAATCAAACTTTTGCGGTCAGCCTCCAACGAACCAATGTAATAGAACGCTCTCTGGTCTGCCCGGGACAAACATCCAACTGTAATGGTGGTTCAGTGGCAGGAGTACAGGAGCACGTCTACAGCGGAAATGTAACGCTTCCATCGCCTATTGTGCAGGACTGGACGATTTCCTACGGAACATGTTGCCGGCCGAACGGAATTACCACACTTTCAAACTCTGCTGGTCAGGAGCTTTATCTGTCAACCATTCTCAGACATGACCTCGCCTCTGCCAATAGCTCTCCGGTATTTCTGAATCCTCCTATTGGCAAGTACTGCGTAGGCCAGCCGGCATCCATCGCCCTCAATGCTTTTGATGCCGACGGAGATGTGTTACAATACTCTCTTATAAACGCAAGAAGAGGCAGTCCATTAAGCCCTGTGAATGTCACTTATGCAGCGGGATATTCAGGCACAACACCTGTTGCATCATCAACACCTGTGACCATCAACCCCAATACCGGCGTGATCAATTTCACTCCAACAGTCATTGGACAAAGGGCAGTAATCGCAGTGCGTGCTGAAGAGTTCAGGAACGGGGTG
>JAFAAT010000009.1 GCA_023426425.1 Bacteroidota bacterium
GGATATGACATATGGTTGCGAGTTTCGTTGAATGGGAAAAGGAAAGTAGTAAAAGCATTCAAAAAAGCAAAACAGGGGAGAGAGGGGAAACGCAATAGAGAGATTCAAATGACAATCACTCTGCATATCTACGGGAAATGGAGGGGTTAGGGGAGAGGAAAAACTGGGTAAGGCAGATGTGGCAATAAACCTGAAAGCCAGTTCTGTAAAAGCTCTGCTAAAAGTGAGAAAAGGGATGCACTGCCGGTACACCCCTATTCCCTCAATGTCAAGGCAGGAACTCTTATCGGTTTCCACCGCGACCCTGGCTTCCTGACTGGTTGCCACGATTACCACGACGGCTGCCCGAAGCCTGACCACCTTTCCGACCAGCTTCACGAGCCTCTTCAGATGTAAACTCATGAGCTACACCTTGCTGGTGAGCCGCGCGGCCTCCCTTACTTGCAATTTCACGCTGTTTTTCAGGGTCCATAGACGCAAAGCCACGATTTGAGGTATTCCCACTGCGGGAACCTCCCTGATTACCACCACGATTTCCTTGTCCGCTTTGGTTTCTGTTTTCTGCCATAGGATAAGATTTTAATGTGCAGCAGTGTTTAACAACAATATGCCACAGACCAGTTTAAATGCAGGTAAAACAATGCTTCCGCGAAGCGTTTGGAAAAAAGAGTTTCGTTTAGAAATGTAACACCGAATTTTATACTGCAAACACTGCTGCCTGTGCATCAAAAAACCTTCATTTTTTGCAGAGATTTAACCAAAAGCCGCAACAGTGGCCTCTTCCATAGAAAATGAGTAAAAACCTCAGTGCGGGAATTTTATTGTACCGTTTTAAATCCACTGGTCTGGAAATCCTGCTGGTTCATCCTGGCGGACCATACTTCAGAAATAAAGATACAGGCGCATGGACGGTGCCAAAAGGTTTGTTTGAAGAAGGTGAGGAGCCGCTCCAGGCCGCCGTCAGAGAGTTCGAAGAGGAACTTGGTCAGCCGCTTCTAGCCTCGCAGTTTACCGAACTGACGCCAGTGAAACAGAAAGGTGGGAAAACTGTAATGGTGTGGGCTGCGGAGGGAGACATAGACACCAGCACGGTAAGGAGTAACACCTTTAAGATGGAGTACCCCTATAAATCAGGAAAGTGGATCGAGGTGCCGGAAATAGATCGTGCAGAATGGTTTCCCCCTCAGGAAGCCCTAAAGAAGATCAACCCCGCACAGGCAGACCTGATCACAGAGCTGATGCAGAAGGTTAATGGATAATTGTTTGGCAAAGTTGCAAACGGCAGTAATTTGCAAGGCATGGAGAACGGGCGGTATTTTACCAGAAAACTTATGGATTGGCATAGCGTTGCAAATCACCGTTCACTGCCATGGAAAGAAGAGAAAGACCCCTATAAGATCTGGCTTTCAGAGATCATACTGCAACAAACAAGAACAGATCAAGGCCTCCCCTACTACCTGAGATTCACAGAACAATACCCTGACGTCCAATCACTTGCAGCAGCTCCCGACGAAGATGTATTTCGGCTCTGGCAGGGGCTCGGCTACTACAACCGGTGTAGAAACTTACTAGCAACTGCACGGTACGTGGCTGGCGAACTTGGAGGTACATTCCCCAACACATACCACGAACTTTTGCAGTTGAAAGGTGTAGGAGCCTACACTGCAGCCGCCATAGGTTCATTTGCCTATGGACTTCCCACAGCAGTCCTGGACGGAAATGTGTACCGGGTATTATCCCGCTATTTCGGCATGGAACTACCCATTGATACCTCAGAAGGAAAGAAATTCTTTCAGGCACTGGCGGACGAACTGGTAGATGTTACCAATAGCGCTGGTTATAACCAGGCTATCATGGATCTGGGTGCCATCGTTTGCAAGCCACTGGCACCGAATTGTACCGATTGCCCAGTGCGACAGAAATGCCAGGCCAGAGGGGGAAACCTCACGGATATGCTTCCGGTCAAAAGCAGGAAAATCACACTACGAAAACGCTTCTTCCACTATCTGATATTTACCCACAGGGGCAGTATGTGGATTCGAAAGAGAACGGGGAGCGACATCTGGCAAAACTTGTTTGAACCTTTTTTGATCGAACAGGAGAAAGGACTGGATGCGCAAGAGCTTCGCCAGGAGCGGATTTACCGTGGTTTTTTCGCAAACCTGCCCATTGAACCTGCAGGCACCTCCAGGCAAAAACTCACACACCAGCTGATCGAGGCAAGATTCTTTAAGCTTGAGCTTGAAGACAAAAACTGTGTACCGGTAACAGGTGGTCAATGGGTGTACTTTGAAGATTTGAACAGGTATCCGTTCCCGAAGACCCTTGTTTCTTTTTTAGAAAAAAAATTATACTTTTAGAATCCATATAGGTTATAATTTTTAGTTATTGAATAAAATAGACTAACATGAGAGGCGTTAACAGAGTCATGCTGATTGGAAATCTTGGACGGGATCCTGACCTACAATACCTGGAAGGAAATATAGCAGTCGCAAAATTTCCCCTGGCAACAACAGAAACTTTCAAGGACAAAAACGGTAACCTGGTATCACAAACAGAATGGCACACAGTAGTACTTTGGCGGGGCCTGGCAGAACTGGCACAGAAATACCTGCACAAGGGCAGCCTGGTATTCATAGAAGGTCGACTGCGCACAAGAAACTGGGAAGACAAGGATAAAAACAGGCGCTTTAGCACCGAGATCGTCGGCGACAACCTGGTGATGCTCGATAAAAGAAAAGACAATGGTGGTCCCGGAGATTTCCAGGGCGGTGATTCGCAATCCGATATAGGATATACAGCTCCGGACATCAGCTTTGATAGCGGCACTTTAGGAGGCGATAAAGACAATCTGCCGTTTTAAAACATCAGATGTAGTTATCGGCGGAAAAGGCTAAACACAAATACTTTTCCTGATCTAATTTTGATTTGTTCACCAAATCGCAGAACAATTGGCAAGCACGACTGAAGGTGGGACGTTTCATTTAGCCACAATCTTACTACAATCGACAGGAGACGCGTTTTCACTATCCAACGTCACTGTACTCATCATTATCATTCTCGTATTGCTCCTGCTCACCGCCATCACGGCCGGATCAGAGACTGCATACTTCTCCATGTCCGCAAAGGATGTGAACTACCTCAAAACCAAAGACAGACCCAGCGCAAGACAAGCCATCCGCCTGCTCGACCAGCCGAAGATGCTTCTTGCCACCATCCTCGTAGCCAACAACTTCATCAACATCGCCATCGTCATCACCACCAACCTACTCCTCGCTCAGTTCATGAGCCCCGACCTAAACCCCGCCCTGGCCTTTGTCATCCAGGTAGTAGCCGTCACTTTCCTCCTCGTATTGTTCGGAGAAGTATTACCCAAAGTCTACGCTACACAGAACAATATGAGAATGGCGCTGTTCTCCGCACCTATCCTCAACATGCTCACCGGTGTCTTCAGCCCCATTAGCAGAATGCTCGTCTCTTCCACCGCCTATCTCGAAGAAAAAATCGGTACACGACCAGGCGCCAACCTTACCAACGAAGACTTCGAACAGGCAATCGAACTAACCGTAGGCCACACAGCCACCCGTGAGGAGGTCAATATCTTCAAAGGCATCCTGAAATTTGGCAACATCACCGTCCGTCAGATCATGAGGACCCGTCTCGATGTCAGTGGCGTTCCCTTCGAAGCCTCCTTTCCCGAAGTCCAGCGCATCGCAATAGATGTCGGCTACTCCAGGCTTCCTGTCTACAAAGAAAACCTCGACAAAATCGCAGGTGTAATACACACTAAAGACTTCCTGCCCTACACCGAAGAGGAACAGTTCGACTGGCACAAACTGCTCCGCCCGGCCTATTTCGTCCACGAAAACAAACTAATCGAAGACCTCCTCAAAGAATTCCAGCAAAAGAGGATCCACTTCGCAGTTGTGGTCGATGAATTCGGAGGCACCTCAGGTATCATCACACTGGAAGATATCATGGAGGAAATCATAGGTGACATCAAGGACGAATTCGACGAAGAAGATATTCAGTTCAAAAAGCTCGACGAAAACAACTACATCTTCGAAGGAAAAACTCTGATTAATGACGTCTGCCGCGTAATCAGCGAACCACCGGAAACTTTTGAAGAGGTACGCGGAGAGAGCGACTCACTCGCTGGAATGATACTCGAAATCGCAGGCAAATTCCCCGCAGTAAACGAAACCGTAAGCTTCGAAAACTTCGACTTCACCATCCTCGAACTGGAAAAGATGCGGATCAAAAAAGTCAAAGTAACCATCAACCCCAACATCGACGACTATCTGAACTAAACCCCACGGCAATCACCACCAAAATTTTTTACCCCTCCGATGGGTTACCTTTTTTGATTTTTGGTATTAATAACAGGTTCCTTAACTGTCAAAACCCACAGAAAAATATCTCCGTTTACCAAGCTAATTCCCGCTCAGAATCCTCATTCCTTCCACACCTTGAGCACACAATCACAGAAAAACCCGTAGAGACCCTCTAGAGACCCAATAGAGACCTCATAGAGACCCAATAGAGACCTACATTGCTGTCCCGGACATACCACCGACCTGTCGCCATACAGTCTGAGACCTGACACACTCATGATGACAACCTGCTAAACCCACACCAACTCCCCCCTACCTGGATACCCCACAAAAACAGAAATGCCAGCAACACAAAATGCAGCTGGCAGTCCCCATCTCAATTCCTGAACCCTACAGGAAAGTGTATCCTATATGTATCTGCAGCGTCTTCTGCTTCCAGGTATCGTCAATCTTCTGCGTATACGTATTTCCATCCTCACTGTTCATATTCGACAACCCAATCACATACCGCGCTCCCGCATTCAGCCGGAAAGGCAAATCCACCCAAATACCAGCTACCGCATCAATCGACCCGGACTTAAATATATCCTTCGCATCCCTGAACATCCCCTCCTTATCTATCACAGTCACCACCTTGCTAAACTGCGGCCCCGCCTGAAGCTTGATCCTCGGCAACACCTTAAAGTTCACCATCACCGGCACACTCAAATAGTTCACCTTATAACTGCTGTTTTGCACAGACTCCTTTCCAGCATTGAATAGATCCTTGTACAGATCATTAAATCCCTCCCCCGACTGATACGTCGCCTGCGTAAATATCGCTTCTATCTGCCCACCAAACATCGGCCCTCCAATCGAAAGAAATGCTCCTCCCATGAAGTTCGTCTTATAACCATTCTCCCAGTACTTCCCTTCAACCTGCGACAGATTTGCCCCCAGCTTGATGCCCAGGTCCACTTCGAGAATATTAAGTTGCGCTTTTGCCATACATGGAAATGCCAGCGCAGCAAAGAATAAAGTAACTATACGTTTCATCAGTAATATTTTAGCTTGTTTTCAGTTCACCAGAGAAATCCCCCCTGGCAAGTCTTGAGTTTAGAATACAAATGTATTAATACAGCATAAAAAATATGCCGTTTCACTAATTCTCTTCAATTACAAGGAAAGAATGCCTGAACGGATCAACTTCTTCCTTCAGCACATCTACATACGCATCCCCCATCGCCAGGTAATACCCCATGAAGTTCTCAACTCTCTCCTGCAATCCCCCATTCGGAAACAACACCGCCTTCAGCTTCTCTATCCTTTGCAGTTCCGTCTGCATCTTCCGCTTCTCCGCCCTCAGCATCTTCTTTTCCAGCAATTGTAGTTGATACCGCACTTTTGCCAGCACCGCTTCTGTCGACCCTTTAAGCGTCGGGTCCAGCGCCACCGCCTTCTCCTTCACCCCCCGGAGAATTCGCTCAATCTCTCCTCCCTCCGCTGTGATCTGCCAGTCATCCTTACTATTATCCCGCACAAATTCATGTATTAGCTCCACCTCAGACTTAAACAAATCCTCGAGTGTCAGCCCCAGCTGCTCCCGTAGCCTTCGCTCCCGGCCATTGATCCACATCGCCGACTGCCTGAGGTGGATGGAAGGATAAAATACCCCATAA